>JAFXYP010000077.1 GCA_017541665.1 Lentisphaeria bacterium
CGATGTCCTCGTCCCGTTTCGGCAACAAGTACACACAGTGCATCATCATGCGCACGAAGGGATCCAAGACGGCGAAACGCCACTGGCATCCGAGCCTGATCGCCGACAAGGACATCTGGAAATTCGAGGGGGAGGAGGACAAGTATCCGTCCAAGTGGGAACTGAAACTGATGGAAAAGATCAAGCACAAGGACGACACCAAGGAAGGGGAGAAGGAGCCGAAGAAGATCGACTTCTACGAACGCTACGACACATATGAGGATTGGAGCGAGCCGGCGAAATGAAGCGTCTGTTCCCGTTCATCCTGGTCTTCCTGCTGGTGTTTCTGTGCGGTACGGGATTCCTGATGCTGAAACAAATCACCCGGAGGCCGGAACCGCCCCGCCCGCAGCCGCGCAGGACGGAAGCCGTCAAGGGCGTTCTGCCCGCCTTGAAGCTGCCGGACGAAAAGAAGAACGAGGTCGGCACGGACGGCTGGGAATTCGAGGGGGAGACCGACTCGAATTTCATTTCCACCCGGACGAAGATCACCGCGGCGCTGCTGCATGACGGGTGGACGCCGGAAACCCAGATCACGCTGGACGAAAAGCTGTCCCCGCGCGTGCTTCTGACGTTCCGGAAGGGGGAACTGGAGCTGACGCTGATGTTGTGGAAAATTGATACCGGCACGACCGGTTTCGCCTATCGCAGAGAGAAAATCGTCAACCCCGGAGTGGAATTGGAATGAACAACAACAACGCATCTTTTCTGGTACTGTTTCTGGCGCCCGTCAAGGAGTATCTGGACGACGACAAGGTCTCGGAAATCCTGATCAACGGCCCGAACCAGATCTATATTGAACGGGGCGGTAAACTTGAGGAGACAAATGCGACGTTCGCCAGCGAATCTCAGCTGAAGGCCGCCGCCGTGAACATCGCCAAGTCGGTAGACCGCCAGCTGGACGAAATGCACCCGGACCTCGATGCCCGTCTGCCGGACGGTTCGCGCGTTCACGCCACGATCCCGCCGGTCAGCCGCTGCGGCACCATCATCTCCATCCGCAAGTTCAAGAAAGAGATGCTGACTATTCAGAAACTGGAGGAATTCGGCAGCATCCCGCACGAAGGCGTCCTGCTCCTGAACGCCATCGTGAAATTGCGGAAAAATACCATTGTCTCCGGCGGCACGTCCTCCGGCAAGACGTCCGTGCTGAACGCCATCAGCGGCCTGATCCCGGAAAAAGACCGCATCCTCGTGCTGGAAGACGCCAGCGAACTGCAACTTCAGCAGAAACACTGCGTGTATTTCGAGACGCGCAAGCCGGACAAGAACGGCCAGGGCGAATTCTCCATCCGCGACCTTGTGATCGCATCCCTGCGTCTGCGTCCCGATCGTCTGGTCATCGGCGAAATCCGCGGCGGCGAGGCGCTCGACCTGCTTCAGGCCATGAACACCGGCCACTCCGGGTCCATGTCCACCATCCACGCCAACACGCCCGTCGACGCGCTGAGCCGTATGGAGACCTGCGCCATCATGAGCGGGATCGAACTGCCGCTGACTGCCATCCGCATGCAGGTGGCGTCCGCCATCAACTGCGTGGTCCACACCATGCGCCTGCCGGACGGCTCCCGCAAGACCGTGGAGATCGCCGAAATCCTGCCGCTGGAACACGGCGAATACCGCACGCGCACGCTGATGAAGTGGCATACGGATTCCATCGCGCCCGACGGGACCGTCACCGGACGGTTCATGCTCGGGGAGAAGCCCTCGTTCGCCGACGACGCGAAGATCATGGGCATCGAGCTGCCGGAATACCCATGACGGACGATGCGGAAGACGGGTTCGCTCCGGCGTTCTTCCCCGGCGAGATCATCGGGGACTGCGTCCTGCAGAAGGCGCACCGAATCCGGGACGAACGGCAGGAAGTATGGTTCGCGTTCGACAGAAAACGGAACGCTCCGGCCGTCCTGAAATTCATCCGGGACGACCATCGCAACGCAGCCATGGCGCCCGCGCTGGCGGAGTTTCTGGCACATTCGCAATGCCGGTCGCTGATCCGCGTTCTGGGAACCGGGAACGCCGGACTTTTTTTTGTTGCGGAGCTGGAATACGCGCCCGGCGGATCGCTTTCCGCACGGCTGAAACGCGAGGGAAAGCTGACTTTCGCGCAGACCGTCCATGTGATGCGGGAGGTCCTGTGCGCCCTACGGGAACTGCATCGGAACGGGATCGTTCACCGGGACGTCAAGTCCGGCAATATCTGGCTTACAGAAAAGGGGGAGGTCAAGCTCGGCGACTTCGGGATCGCCCGTATGGAAGGCTTTCCCGAAACGGGGCCGGACGTGTTCGGCACGCCGTCCGCGATGTCCCCGGAGCAGACGCTCGACACGACGAAGGCCGACGCCCGGACGGATTTCTTCAGTCTGTCGTCCATGGTCTACGAACTGTTGAGCGGACGGTCGCGCTTTCCGCACGCAGGATTGAAGGAAACGGGAAAGCTCATCCGTGAAAGCCGCCCGGAGGGACTGATGCGCGATCTGCAGCCGTTTTCCACGATGGATTTCGTCAGGCTGCTCGGATGGATGGCCGAACCGGAGCCCGGAAACCGGCCTCCTGACGCGGATGTCATCCTGGACGAGTTGGATTCCCTCCGACTGCCTGACCGGCCCTTATTGCAGCCGGAAACGCCGGAAAAAGAGAATACGGCGGAGTGAGCCGGAGTCCGACAGGCAGGCGGGGAGTTTTCCTCGCGCCAAAGATTTGATTTCCGAATCGGAGAGCCGCAGCAGGACCGGCCGCGGACGCAGACCAAGCTCGCGCAGTTTCGCCGCCGCCGAACGGATGCGCGCCGACAGCTGGAGTTCCCGGAGAATGACCAGAAGCGGAAGTAGCAGAAACTCCGGGCGCAGAACCGCGAACGTCAGGCCGCAGAAAAACAGGACGGGGATGTACCACTTGCGGAAGAAGTTTCCGGCCACACGGCGGAATCGCGATTTGTGAACCTGGCAGGGGAAATACTCGTCGTACGCCGAATCGTCGGGAAAAACAGCCCGGACCGCATGGACCATTTCATGAGCGAGCGTTTCGGCGGCGTTGTAGCCGCGGTGGCGGGTCTTCGTCCGGAACGACCCGGACAGGAAGATCACAGGGGCCCACGGCCCCTCGTCCGTCAGATAGATGGTCGTGACGCCCGCGGAACAATGCCCCGTTTCCCGCGTGGAGAGATACGCCGGGATCCACGACGGACGGATGCCGTACAGATCGAAAACGATCCGCTCCGCCGCCTCGCGGATGCCGGGCGGAAGCTCCGCCGCGTCCGGCGGCAGTTCGGGTTTGCCGGTGGGAAGTTCGAGTTGGAGCTTCTGTCGCTTTTCCTCGATTCCGGACCGGAACTCATCCAAAGACTTGTCGTCCGGATTGAGCAGAAGCCCCAGCTCGTCCGCGCGGCACAGCCAGTCCAGCGGATCGCCGGGATCGTACGGGATGTCGGGGACCGCGAGCTTCACGGAATGGGCAGGGAAATGACGGTTACGATCCGCTGGTACAGGTGCACGACGGACTTGCCGACCGCCCCGAACCCGCCGAAGAACAGATCGTTGGAATAGACGGCGGCCGATGCGGCGAAGACAAGCGGAAGGATGGAGCACACGAGGAGCGTGTACTCCAGCAGGACCGCGCGTTTTTTCCGTTTTGTCCCTGTCATCATTCGAGGCTCCTGGCCCAGTTGAAGAGCGGATCGCCGGGGATGCCGTTCTTGATCACATACTCTTTGATCTGCGCCGACTTCGATTCGTCCATCGGGTCGTACGAGTAGATGTAGGTCTGCTGTTCCAGACGGAATTTGCGCCATTCCTCGCCGAACGACTGCATCTGCGCCGGGACATCCGGTCCGCCCGGGGCGAAGAAGAAATACGCCGTTTTCGCGAGGAAATACAGCCGGTTGTTCTTGTTCCGTGCGGCGATGTTCGAGCAGGCGCCCAGGACGTATTTCCGCGTATCCATGATCGCCTGGTAATACTCTCTGGTCTTCTGGATATTGCCGTGCATCATCCATTGGTTCTGCGGCAGATTGCACCAGAACAGCGCTTCGGAGACCTTCCGGTACATGTCCTTCAGGTGGATGCACTGCGGGATATACTGAATGTCCGGGAGCAGGTCGGAAGCGTACAGGTTGCTGGAGGAATGGACGGTCTGCTGCAGGATCTCGTAGAAATAGCGTTCACCGAAGAGCTTTTCGTATTCCGCCGAAACGATCCGTGATCCGGAAACATTGAGATCGGCAAGCGAAAAGACGCGCTCCAGCAGCGTTTCGTTGGAAAAGACCGCGATCGCTTCGGGCATCCGGCCCGGTTCGAGGCGATAGACCGCGAGAGACTCCTGCAGTCCCCGCCACTGGTCCCGTCCGCGGAACTGGGCCAGGAGACGGTCCCCCATGCGTTCCCGGATCTTGAACAGCTGCGGGATCATGACGCAGTCGTCCGAGGAAATGAGGTGAACGACATGAAGATCGTCCATTCGCAGATCGAACAGGGCCTGATCGTTTTCATCAAGCGATTTGAGGTTGTCCCGGATGATCTTCATCCTGTTCAGCAGGTCGCGCCTGTAAACTTTGAGAATACCGGAAATGTCGATTTCATCGGTCGACAGGAAATCGATGAAGTCGTTGATATGCTTCAGGTCCCCGCTGCCGGTCAAATCGTTCAGTTTCGACTCGATGATCCGAAGCAGGCCGCAGTCGTTCTCCAAATCCGACAACTGATGCAGGATCGCCTGATAGAGCGGATGCAGATAATCCGGGACCTTCTCCGGATCGGCTTCCAGCTCCTCTTTCAAGCGTTTCTGCAGGGGCTGCATCTCCTTCCATTTTGCCTTCAGTTGATCGACGGTCGTATCCAGGGATGTTGCCATGTTGCGCAAGGCCAGCTGGATATCCAGCAGTTTCTTTTCCTCCTGGACCTGATGCTGAATGACGGGCGTCTGGGGATCGGCCTGATTCCAGGCTTCGGAATCCTCCACGTCGAGTTTCCCGTAATACTCCGCCGCGTTGTTCCATTGACTGTCCTGCAATTCGTTCCGGAACGAAAGAAGGGCATTGTAGGTGTTTTCGTAATTCGGAATGCTGGATGCATACTCCCGGTATTGTTTTTTATAACGCTGGAAGCCCTTGGATTCCGGCATTCTGGTCAGGATGCGTTTCGCCGCGCCGTAATTGTTCTGCCGCAGGTAGTAGTCGATCACGTCGATCACGGTTTCCGTCTTCGGAGACATCATGTAGTACAGCCCGAAAAGGCCCGCGACCAGGAACAGCGTACAGA
>JAFXYP010000078.1 GCA_017541665.1 Lentisphaeria bacterium
CGGCGAGGGTTTCGATGAGGACCGCGGTCTGGATGGTCATGTGCAGGCAGCCCATGATGCGGATCCCGGCGAGCGGTTTGGCCTTGCTGTACTGTTTGCGGAGCGCCATGAGTCCGGGCATTTCGTACTCGGCGATTTCGATCTCCCTGCGTCCGAAATCGGCCAGTCCGATGTCGCGGACGAGGTATTCGCCTTTGTTTTTCCGGGGTGTTTTCGCGGTCATGTGATTTTTCCTTATCGTTGGTTATGTGTATGAAAAAAGATTTCAGACCATGGTGCGGATGCGTTCGCGCAAATTATGCCAGCTGTCTTCCGGCAGGCGCGCGCCGAAATGCGACACCGCGGCGGCGCCCAGGATCGAGCCGATGTGCCCGCAGACTTCCGGCCCGGCATGGTGCAGCCGGCCGAACAGGAATCCCGCCTGCCAGAGGTCGCCCGCGCCCGTCGCGTCGACCGGGTTTGCCGGTTCCGGCGGGATGCGGACGGTACGCCCGTCCATGCGGACGAGCGAACCGAGCGCGCCGAGCTTGACGGCGGCGACGGGGCAGAGCCGTGCGAGCGTGCCGAGCATGGATTCGGGATCGTCCGTCCCGGCGAATTCCGCCGCTTCCAGTTCGTTGGCGAAGACGACGTCGACATAGTTGTCCAGATATTCGCGGAGTTCGGCGCGGTATTTCCGCACGATCCCGTAGGACGCCAGGTCGAAGCTTACCGGGATCCCGGCATTTTTCGCGCGTTCGAAGAGATGCGGCAGGAACGTCCGGTCGTTCAGTCCGCACAAGTAGCCTTCCGTGTGCAGGAGCCCCGCGCCGTCCAGGTCGGACGGCAGGATCTCGTCCGCGCGCATTTCCGCGGAAGCCCCGATGTCGGTCACCATGGAGCGGTCGGCATCCGGCGAAACCAGGCTCAGGCAGCGGCCGGTGTGTTTCGTCGGATGGTATTTGAAGGAATGGATCCCGCCGCCGGCTTCCGCGAACGTGTCGCGGTAGTACACGCCGTCGTCGTCGAGGCCGAGCCAGCCAAGGAACCGTGTGCTGCAGCCGAGTTCGGAAAGCCCGCACAGCAGATTTCCGGTCGAGCCGCCCGGCGCTTTCTCCGGCCGGAATCCTCGTTCCTGCAGATGCCGGATCAGTTCGTCCAGTCGTGCGGCGTCGACCCAGGTGGTGTTGCCCCGTCCGTCCGGCAGTTCCTGCGCCAGAAACTCGTCGTCGACGCGGACCAGGAGGTCTACGATCGCGGTTCCCGCACCGGCGACTGCGGCGGACTGGCTGTTCATCCCGGGTTGTCCTGCGCGGGTTCAGTCCGCGTATCGTTTCGCGGCTTCGAGGAGCGCGTCCACCTTGTCGGTGGCTTCCCACGGGAATCCTTCGCGCCCGAAATGCCCGTAAGCCGCCGTCTGACGGTAGGTCCAGCCTTTGCGTTCCTTCAGGCCGAGCGTCTCGGTGATGCCCGCCGGGGTCATGTCGAAGACCTCGCGGATGATCTTTTCCAGTGCGTGGTTGCCGACCTTGCCGGTGCCGAACGTGTCGACGAAGATGGAGACCGGCTCCGCCACGCCGATGGCATATGCCACCTGGATCTGGCAGCGGTCCGCCAGGCCGGCTTTCACGATGTTCTTGGCGATATAGCGGCAAATGTAGGCCGCGGAACGGTCCACTTTCGAGGGGTCTTTCCCCGAAAAGCAGCCGCCGCCGTGCAGGCCGCGTCCGCCGTAGGTGTCCACGACGATCTTGCGTCCGGTAAGCCCGGTGTCGCCGGCGGGGCCGCCGATCACGAATTTCCCGGTCGGATTCACGAAAAACACGGTCCTTTCCGTCAGGAAACCGGCGGGGATCACGTCCGCCGCGACTTTCCGCACGAGCGATTCGATCTTTTCGTGGGGAGTGTCCTCGGTATGCTGGGTGGAGACGACGATGGCGTCGACCGCCACGGGCCTGTCGTTTTCATAGCGCACGGACACCTGGCTCTTTGCGTCGGGGCGCAGGAACCCGTATTTTTCCGGTTCGGTCTTGCGGAGGCGGGCCAGTTCGGCGACGATGCGGTGGGCGTAGTAGATCGGGGCGGGCATCAATGCGTCGGTCTCGGTGCAGGCGAACCCGAACATCATGCCCTGGTCGCCGGCTCCCTGCGCCTTGTTCTTCCCGGCGTCGACGCCCTGCGCGATGTCGGGCGACTGCCGGTGGATCTTCAGCAGGACCTCGGCCGTGTCGGCGGAGAAGCCGAGTTCCGGGTCGGTGTAGCCGATGTCGCGGACGACGCCGCGGGCGATCCTTTCCCAGTCCACGTTCGCTGTCGTCGTGATCTCGCCCGCGAGCAGGATGAAATCCGTGGTGCAGAGCGTCTCCAGCGCCACGCGGCTTTCCTTGTCCTGCTCCATGCAGGCGTCGAGTATGGCATCGGATATCTGGTCCGCGACCTTGTCGGGATGTCCCTCCGAGACGGATTCCGAGGTGAAGAGATAATCTTTTCTGAGCTGGTTCATGATGGTGGATTCGCTATGGGTAAAAGTCGAGAATGAATGACGGAAAAAAAGCCGGATATAAAAGATGCACAGTATATTAATATAGCATGACCCGGCCCGCGATACAAATTCGCATCGCGAATAATCCCGTTTTTTACGTTGTTTGGGCGGGACGATACCGGAACAGTTTGTTTTATTGCCGGGCGGACGTCAGATGCTGAAGAGCGATCCGATCTTCTTCCCGATCAAAACAGACGCGGCGGCGAGAATGGACGCCAGGAAGCACATCGACCACACGCCGAACGCCGCGGCGGTGTCCGGCCCGGAACCGAGGTATTGCGAGAGCTCGTAAATGGCCTTCGTGATCGGGTAGAATTCGGCTTTCTGCGCGAGGATCAGGGAGTCGGAGACCTCCATCATGGAGAAGCTGAACGCGAACAGCGCGCCCACGACCACGTTCGCCGCCACCAGCGGGAGCGTGATCTTCAGGAGCGTGCGGACGCAGCCCGCCCCGGCGTTCCGGGAGGCACGTTCGAGTTCTTCGGGCGTCTGGTCCAGCCCCCCGGCAACGGACCGCAGGACGTACGGCACGCGCCGGACCGCGTAGGCGACGGCGAGCAGGAAGACCGGGTTCGCGACCGGATCGAACAGCATGTGTGCCCAGCGGTAGCGGATGGACATGCCGAGGAACCCGACGGCCATCACGACGCCCGGGATCATGAGCGGAGTCATGGCGACGAGGTCGAGCAGCCAGCCGAATTTGAGTTTGGCGCGCCGGGTCAGAAACGCCGTCAGTACGCCCGCGGCCAGGGACAGCCCCATCGCCAGCAGCGCGTATTTCAGGCTGTTCACGATGCTCGGCACGACCAGGTGGTCGCCGAGGGCGTTCCGGTAGTGCATCAGGGAGAAGTGTTCCGGCAGGATCGTCCCGCTCCAGCTCGTGGAGGACGCGATCAGCACCAGGCAGATGTGCGGCAGGGCCGCGACGAACGTGAATCCGGCGAAGACTGCGAGCGGGGCCCAGCGGGCGGGGCCGGTCAGTTTCCGGGCGGATGCGCCCGGCGTGCCTTTCGCGGCCGATGCGGCTTCGCCGTGTCCGAGCAGGAGCTTCGAGGCGAGGTAGAGCAGGCAGGATGCGGCGAGTGTGATGATGACGAGGGCGTAGGCGGCGGGATTGGTGCCGAGCTCGGTGACGCCGTTGAAGATCTGGACCGGGGTCACGGTGTTGTACCCGAACATGAGCGGGGTACCGAGCTCCGTGAACGCCCAGATGAGCACGATGCTGCCGCCCGCGAGGATCCCGGGGCGGAGCATGGGCAGTGTGATGCGGCGGAACCTCTGCAACGGCCCGGCGCCGGCGTTCCGGGCGGATTCGAGCAGAGACGGGTCGATGTTCCCGAACGCCGTGATAAGGTTCAGGTAGGCGATCGGGTACAGGTGCAGGGCCTGGATCACGCAGACGCTCCAGAACCTGCCGCTGCCGCCGAGCCAGTCGACCGCCGGGAGCCCGACGGCGTTCAGCAGGCTGTTCAGGAGCCCGTAGTGGCCGAGGAGCTGCTGGAATCCGAGCGCTCCCACGAACGGCGGCAGGATCATCGGCGCCATCATCATTACGGAGCAGGCGGCCTTGCCGGGGAAGTCGTATTTGTCATAGAGCGCGGCGAGCGGGATGGAGATCAGGAAGACGAGGGCGGTGGTGACGACCGCGATGGCGAGCGAATTCATCATACCCTGGAGATACATGCGGTTGCGGAAGACTTCCCGCATGATCGCCGGGTCGCAGCCCTCCGCCACGACCGTGAAGAGCGGCAGGAAGAGGAACAGCGCGAAAAATGCCAGGACCGCCAGCGCAAGAAAAATGGAGAGGAAGCGCTTCATTTCGCGGCTCCTTTCTTCCGGGCGAGCTCCGCGGCGCGCAGATAGCCTGCACGGGCCGCCTCGGTCCAGCGGGTGCGCGCGGCCGCCGCTTCGACGGGTGTGCCGTTCAGGGCTTTTGCCTCTTCCGCAGCAGCTTCATAGGGCACGGGGAGCGCGAGAAGTTCCGCCATGGCTTCGGGATTGGCCTCCGGGCCGCCGTTGCCGAGGATGGCCCTCCATGCGGCGCGCAGGTCGTCCTCCGGGTCGAGAGCGACGCACTTGATGAGCACGCGGATGAGGCTGAAATAGCGCCCCGTCCATGCGGATTTGTATTCGAAGGTGCCGCCGAGTTCGTACGGGCGGTAGTCGGGCAGGCTCTGAAGATCTGCGGAAATCTCGCATGGGGAATCCTTGCGGACGGTCGGGCGGAGCTGGGCGTAGCGGACCGGGCCGCCCGGCGTGCCGGGTTTCTGAAGCCAGATGGCCGCACCTTCCTTCGAGAGCAGGAAGTCGATGAAATCCTTTGCGGCATCGGGGTTCGGCGCGCCGCGCAGGAGCTGGACGGGGTCGGCGGTGACGGCGGTCCCGCCGCGCGGCATGACGTAGGTCATGGTCGGGGCTCCGGTCGTCTGGCGGGACCATTCCGCCTCGCTGAATCCGTAGAAATCAATGCAAATGCCGGCCGCCGCCTCGCCGGAGGAAACGTCGCGGACGACCTTGCCCGCGCTGTCGGCGATGGAGCGCGCGTTCGCGGTAAGGAGCTTGATGCGGCGGAAGCCTTCGAGCCAGCCCTGATCCGGTCCGAGTTCGGCCATGGCCTGCTGGATGATCATTTCGTAGCATTTGGTGATGGACCCGGATTTGGTCGGGTCGGCGAGCACGAGCGTGCCGAAGTAAGCCGGATCGGTGAGGTCGATCCAGTTCTGCGGCAGTTCGATGCCGAGCTCGCGGACGCGCCGGAAATTGTATGCGATGCCGAACGAGGAGAGGCAGTACCCGTAGTAGCGTCCCTGCGGGTCGTAGATCTGTTCGCCCGCGAAGTTCATGGGGATGACGTCGTCGGTGAACCACTCCGGATGGCGGTCCTTCACGCCGGCGTCGACGGCATAGCCGATCGAAGCGAATTTGGACTGGTCGTAGGTGCCGCCGCCGAAGAAGAGGTCGATGCCGATGCCGATATCGGATTCGAGCAGGAGCTTCCGGGCCGGGTGGTCGTCGGCCTTGAGGCTGGAGTTCTTGAACGCCGCCGCCGTGTCATTGTTCCATTCCAGGCCGTTCTGAAGCGCATACAGGCGGAACTCCGCCTCGAACCGGTCGTTGATGTACCGCACGATGTCGCTGGTGCCGCCGGGGCTGCGCCAGTCGATCATGATGTCGCGCCCGCGGTGCTCCCTGTACCACTTGCGGAACGCCTGTTCGAACTCGTACTTGATCTGCTCCGAGTTCGGCGTGATGACCACGAGGCGTTCGGGCGCGGTGGGGCTCCAGTCGGCGGACGGCCTGAGCAGGAGCGGCAGGATGACCAGCAGGAGCGGTACCGCCAGCGCGAGCATGACACGTTTCATGGCTGTTCGCTCCGGCCGTCAGCGGTCTTTTTCGGGAGGAAGGATCGCAACCGATTCCGGCGGGACGGCGCATGTGACCGTGTCGCCGATGCGGCGCTCGGGCGCGGCGGATTCGCTCGCGTGGAGCGTGAACCCGGATGCGTCCAGCGTGAGTCCGGTCGTCTCGCCGAGGAACACGCTGTCGCGGACGATGCACGGGAAGGCATTGGTTGCGCTGTCGCCTGGGTTGACCCGGACCGCTTCCGGGCGGACCATGAGCGTGCAGACGGCGTCCGGCGCGGGCTGGACAGGCTGGCCGTCCAGGTGGACGCGGAGTTCGCCCAGCGGGGTGTCGAAAACGGCGCAGCCATTTTCGCTTTCGATCCGCAGGCATTTCGCCTCCATGAAATCGGCGTCGCCGAGGAATGAGGCGGTGAACCTGTTCGCCGGGCGGCAGTAGAGCGTGCGGGGAGCGTCGAGCTGGAAGACCACGCCGTCCTTCATGACCGCGATGCGGTCGCCCACGCTGAGTGCTTCGCGGCGGTCGTGCGTGACATAGAGCGCGGTCAGGCCGCGTTCCTTGCAGATGCGGCGGATTTCGAGGCGCATGAGGTCGCGGAGGCGCGCATCGAGGTTGGAGAGCGGTTCATCGAGGAGGAGGATGTCGCCCTTGAGGGCGAGGGCGCGGGCGAGGGCGACGCGCTGCTGCTGGCCGCCGGAAAGCTCGTTGACCTTGCGTTTCGCGAACTCGGACATGCCGACCACCTCGAGCATCTCGCCGACAGTCTTCCTGATCTCCGCCTGCGGGAGTTTCCTGATCCTGAGGCCGAATTCGATGTTTTCGGCGACGTTCAGGTGCGGCCACAGAGCGTAGTTCTGGAACACCATCGGGGTGTTGCGGGATTCCGGCGGCAGGGCGGAGACGTCGCACCCGCCCAAAATCACGGTGCCGGCATCCTGGCGGATGAGCCCGGCGACGATGCGCAGAAGCGTGGATTTGCCGCAGCCGGATGGGCCGAGCAGGAACATGAGCTCGCCTGCTTCGACGGAGAGGTCGATGCCGCGCAGGACGGGCGTCCTGCCATAGGATTTCGAAATGCCGCGGATCTCAAGCGCTGCCATGGCCGGGTTCAACGGAAATTCTCGAACGTGAGGTCGTCATCGGTGATGTCGATGAAGAAGAAGCCCAGCACGGCATCCAGGATCTCGACCGGATGGATCGAGACGTCCGCCTCCACGACACCGAGCCCGAGCGAACCGCCGATCTCCCAGAAATCGGCCACGCCCTCCTTCGGCAGAAAATGCTCTTCGTCCGGCGTGATGAGGCCGTCCTTGTCCCAGTAGTATTCCTTCACGAGCAGATACGCCGGGCGGCGTTCCATGTCTGTGGAGACGAGGGGGCCGATCTCGCTGTAGGCGCCGTCCCTGCGGGCGAACCCGTACTGGCGGTTGTGGTCCTTGATCATCTGCACCGTGGCGGAGACCCCGCCGCCGATTTCAACCTCGTGTGTGGCGCGGAGGCCGGCGTGCGCGGTGAGTCCGACGCCGATGTTCAGGGAGAATACGTCCAGGATGTCCAGGATGCGGTTCGGAAAATAAAGCGTGACCTTGTCCACCCAGTGCGACTGCGCGTAAACGCTCGACGAGGCGCTGAAGAGCATGCCGATGCCGATCAGCACTGCGGCCAGACGGTGTTTCGTGTGTTTCATAGTCGGATTTCCTTTTTGCAAAGCGTTGGTTGCGCGGTCCCGTGCGGGCTCGCCGGCCCGGCGGTTTGTTCCCGGGATCGCCGGGCGCCGGGGCGGGCAGCCGGACTCGCAAACATAACCATTAAAACAATAAGCGCTTTTTGTGAAAAGTCAAGGAAAAATACTTGACTTTCTCCGGATTCCATTGTATTTTATTTGCGTTTCATTCGTATCGGTCAGACCGATTTTCCCCCCACCCGAACCCGAAACGCAACCCCCGGTGCCATTTTGCTCATACAAATCATTTTCCTGTGCGTCCTGATGCTTTGCAACGCCTTTTTCTCGGCTGCCGAAGTGGCTCTGATCTCGCTGAAACCCGTCACGATGGAGGAATTGAAGAAACGCGGGAAACGGGGAAAAGCCCTCGGGCAGCTTTCATCCGATACGGGGCGGTTCCTCGCCACGGTCCAGATCGGTGTCACGCTCGCCGGTTTCCTCGCCAGCGCATTTGCGTCCAACGCCTTTTCCGATCCTCTGGCGAAATGGCTGGATGGTGTCGGCGGTTTGTCGTTCGAATCCCTCGACCAGATGTGCGTGGTGGTGATCACCATCATCCTGTCGTACTTCTCGCTGGTTTTCGGCGAGCTTGCGCCGAAACAGATCGCACTTCGGTTCACTTCGACGATCGCGCTGAATACTGCGATCCCGGTCCATATCCTCTCCCGCGTGACCTCCCCGCTGGTCTGGCTGCTGAACAACTCCGTCAATTTCATCATGAAGCCGTTCGGCCCGGCGAAGCAGTCCCAGAGGATCACGGAGGAGGAAATCCGTTCGCTCGTGAACATGGGCGAAAAGGACGGGCTTCTCGCCCCGGATGAACGCCGTATCATCCAGAACGTCTTCGACCTGGACGACATCACCTGCGGCGAGATCATGACCCGGCGCGGGGTGGTCTCTTTCATCGAGGCCGGGGATTCCCCCGAGTCCGTGGAAAAGCTTCTGGGGGATAATAATTTTTCCGCCTATCCCGTGTGCCGCGGCGGCATCGATCAGGTCATCGGCATCCTGTATGTTGCGGACTATTTCCGTTTCAAACTCAAAAACGGCCGCTCTCCGCTTCCCGTTGCCGTGATGCGAAAGCCTCATTTCGTGCCGGAAGGGGCTACCGTGCTGCATGTGCTCCGCAACATGCGGAGGGGTGAATTCGAGATCGCCGTCGTGCTGGATGAATTCGGCGGCACGGCGGGCATCGTCACGCGCGACGACCTGCTGGAGGAGCTCGTCGGTTTGCTCCATCCGCAGAATCCCGAGGAATTGCTTGTCCGCATTTCCGATTCCGTCTGGGAATCCGGCGGCCTCGTCCGCGTCGCCGAGGTGGAACGTGAATTGAACTGGAAACTGCCGGAGGACGACCACCGCCCGGACACCATCGGCGGTCTCCTGATGGCCGAACTCGACGATATTCCGAAACCCTGCGATGCGGCGGAAATCGGCGGAATGCGTCTTGCCGTGCAGGCTGTTGACGGACGCCGCATCGCCCGCATCCGCATTGAGCTTCTGAAGCCGGAGCAGGGCGGGAACGGCGAATCCGGGGCAGCCAAGGCCTGACGTCGGGGCGACCCCGTCTGCATGCCTCCGGGAACGGTCCCGGCATACGGTTTTTCCGCAATCGGCGGCAAGCTCGCATTGTTCTTTTTTTTCTGTTTTTTCGGTAAAAAATATGAAAAAAAACTTGTCTTTCCGCGATAGCGTGTTATATTTCCCTATTAAGATTGATAAAGCTTGAAACCATTTGTGAAGGAAACAGCCATGGCAGATCCGACTTCCGATACTTCGATGAACACCCCCGAGGATGTTCGTCCGCGCGCCACGATCAAACTCAAACCGATGACTCCTCCGGCGCCTTCGGCCGATGCGGCCGCCGCCGGAGCCCCTGCATCCGATGCATCCGCGCCTGCCGACGAACCCGCGATTCACGTCGCTCCGTCGCCTGCCGCAGCTGTTCCCGGCATCAAACAGACGATCCGGCTCCGTCCGCCGACTGCGGTTCCCGCCGATGCTCCGGCCGCCGGGGCTGCCGAAGTCAAACCGGCCATCAAGATCGTGCCGAAAGCGGCGGAAACGCCGACCGGCATTCCGACCGCGAAGCCGGTAGAGGCCGCCCCGGCCGCTTCGACGATCCAGCTGAAGAAGCCGGAATCCTCGACCCCGACGATCCAGCTGAAGAAGCCGGAATCCTCGACCCCGACGATCCAGCTGAAGAAGCCGGAATCCTCGACCCCGACGATCCAGCTGAAGAAACCGGAATCCTCGACCCCGACGATCCAGCTGAAGAAGCCGGAATCCGAGGCCGCTCCCGCTGCGTCCGACGCTCCGGCCGCCCCTGCCAAAAAGGTCGGCGAGTCCGCGATCCCGCCCGAACGCAAGCTTACGCTGAAGCTGAAAAATCAGCCTTCCAAGCCGAGGGAACTTCCGAAGAACATCATCCCCGGCCTGAACATCCCGGACATGCCCCAGGTGCAGAAACCTGCGGAACAGAAGCCCGAGGAGGCAGCAGCCGCCCCGCAGGCGGAACAGCCCCCTGTGGCGGCCCCCGTCGAAACGCCGACGCCCGTCCCGGAAGCGCCCGAGGACAAGAAGAAAAAGGGCAAGCTGCCGAAAGTAAAAAAGCAGAAGGCCCCGGTCACTTCCGCGGACGAACCGAACTGGTTCTTCCTGACTCTTTCCTGCCTCACGCTCATCGCCGTCTGCTTCATCGCGTATCTCCTCTTCGCACAGTACATGAACATGTACGAAGAGATGCAGATTCCGATCCCGCAGTTCCTCATGCCGAAATGAGGATCCGCCGCCCTGTGTGAACGGGCGGGACAAAACGCTTTTCCGGCCGCATCCGGGGGATTCCCGGGCGCGGCCTTTTCTATGTCCGCCGCTTCGAAAAAAGGCCGGTTGAATCGGCGACACGCTGTTTCCCGATTCCGTCCGGATACCGGCCTGTGCCGGACGGACGCCAATCTTGTACAGCAAACCTGAACAGCGCGGGGAAAAAGCGTTCCGAAGCGTTTTTTCCGTCTGCGGAACGCCGTTTTGCACTTGATTCGATGCACAGGCCGTGGTATAGTAACAGTGAGAGGGGGAGTGATCTGCCTCTCCGGCATAAGCGGTCCTGGCCCGGAAGTCACGGAATCGGGGGAATCCCGGGACAGGATGTCGAACCGCGATGCCTGCATTGAAATCCGTCGCCAAGGGGGCCGGATGACCGTTTTCGGGGGGAAACGATCGTTCGGAGACGGCGGGTTTCCGGGGGGATGCAGGGCATGGTTCGTTTTCCGCTTATGCCATTTTTTTTGCCTCATTTTGCGTTAAAATAACGTTTCTTTGTCCGTTTGTCACGTGAATCAACGTGAAAAAAACGGGGAAACCCGATAAATTCATATTGCAAATCTCCGAAAGAATGGTATAATATTCCCGAAACCGTTCTTCTACGGTCATCCGGCGGACCATGCTAAGAAATCCGGCCCGGAAACCGTCTGGTTTGCAACAGAAAACATAACATAAACAGGGGTCCCCAAAAAACGGCGGACGGATCCGTGTCCGGGCGAACTCAGGCGGCGTTCCTTCACCGGGACACCGGCGCCCGTGCCGGGTCGTGCTGCCGTTCGGTCAACGACCCCGGAAAAGGCTTTGCAAATGAAATCGTTCAGGAAACGTTGCATCGGCGCGGTCCTCTGTGCCGGATTCATGGTCCTCGGTTCTGCCCATGTGGACGCGCAGGCGGTCGTGGCCGCCGGAGGCAAAGGCAAGCCGGTGCTTTCCGGCCGCGTGGTCAGCAACCTCAACGCGGAGTGGAAGTTCAAGCTGGGCTCCGTGGAGAACGGGCAGGCGGTCGACCTCGACGACAGCCGGTGGGAGACGGCGCACATCCCGCACTCGTTCAGCATGCCGTACTTCCTCTCCGACCGCTTCTACACCGGCGACGGCTGGTACCGGAAGAAGATCCATATTTCGAACGTGGACTTCGTGATCCGGGACGGCCAGATCGTTTCGGAGGAGAACAAGACCTACCGGTACTGCCTGGATTTCAAGGGAGTCTTCCAGGTCGCCGACGTATATGTGAACGGCAAGCTCGCCGGGCACCACGAGGGAGGCTACACCGGATTCGAGGTCGATTTCACCGACCAGATGGTGAACGGCGACAACCTGATCGCGGTGCGCGTGAACAACAACTGGAATCCCAGGATCGCCCCGCGTGCCGGGGAACATACCTTTTCCGGCGGCATCTACCGCGACGTTTCGCTGGTCGTGAAGCGCATCGTCCACGTCGCCTGGTACGGCATGTCGATTACGACGCCGGGGCTTGAGGACGGCGACACGTCCGTCCGCGTGGTGAACGAGATCCGCAACCAGTCCGGCGAGGCGCGCACGGTCAACGTCGAGACCTCCGTCTACGATCCCGCCGGCACGCTCGTCGCGAAGGGCGCGAAGAACGGCGTCGCCCTGACGCCGAACGCGGTCATGGAGGTCGAGATCGTCACGCCGCAGGTAAAGGACGCGAAACGGTGGTCGCCCGAGACCCCGAACCTGTACCGTGCCGAGACCACCGTGGTCGACGCCGACACCTCGCTCTTCTACGACCGCTACTCCGACAACTTCGGATTCCGCACGATCAAATGGACCGCCGACCAGGGGTTCTTCCTGAACGGCGAAAACCGTTATTTCCACGGCGCGAACGTGCATCAGGACCGCGCGGGCTGGGGCGACGCCGTCACGCATGCCGGATTCGAGCGCGACATCCGCTACATGAAGGAGGCCGGGTTCGACATCATCCGCGGCTGCCACTATCCGCACCATCCGGCGTTCGCCGACGCCTGCGACCGCATCGGCATGATGTTCTGGAGCGAGAACTGCTTCTGGGGCACCACCGGCATGGGCGGCCCGAACATCTGGGGCGGCGCGAGCGCGTACCCGGTGGAGGAGGCGGATCAGATCCCGTTCGAGGAGTCCGTGATCCGCAGCCTCCGCGACATGATCCGCATCAACCGCAACCACCCGTCCATCGTGTGCTGGAGCCTCTGCAACGAGGTCTTCTTCTCCGACAACCGCGTGCTGCCGAAGGTGCGCGACTTCCTGAAACGCCTCACGAAGATCGCCCATGATGCCGATCCGACGCGTCCCGCGGCGGTCGGCGGCGCACAGCGCGGCCAGGTGGACCATTGCAGCGACATCGCCGGGTACAACGGCGACGGCGAACGCATCCGCGAGTATCAGGACCCCGGCCTGCCGAACGTGGTCAGCGAGTACGGCTCCAGTATCGAGCTCCGTCCCGGCAAGTTCGATGCCGGGTATGAGAGATTCGGCCATATCACCGGCAAAAAGGAATACGACTGGCGCAGCGGCGAGATCATCTGGTGCGGCATCGACCACGGCAGCATGGGCGGCCAGTTCGGCTGGATGGGCGTCATGGACTATTTCCGCCTGCCCAAGCGCCGCTGGTACTATTACCGCGAGGCCTTCGGCGGCGTGAAGCATCCCGAGTGGCCCGTCGAGGGCACCCCGGCAAAAGTCGTCCTCACCTCCGACAAGGGATCCATGTATGCCGACGGCACCGACGACGTGCAGCTGATCGCGACGATCGTGGACGCCTCCGGCAGGGAGCTCAGCAATTCCCCGGACGTGACCTTCCGCGTGGTTTCCGGTCCCGGCGAATTTCCCACCGGCCGCTCCATCACGTTCAAAAACGATTCCGACATCGCCATTCGCGACGGCAAGTGCTCCATCGATTTCCGTTCCTACTACAGCGGCACCACCGTCATCGAGGCGACTTCGCCCGGACTCGAATCCGGCCGCATCGAGATCGCATCCACGCGCGGCCCCGGGTTCATCCCCGGCCGGACTCCGGTCATCGAAAACCGTCCGTATGTCAAGTTCACGGGCGAGCTCATCGGCACGAAGCCCGTCGACAAGCCGGTCAACATGGCATTGGACAAGCCCACGCTCGCCTCGGAATCCGTCCCCGGGCACTCCGCCACGTGCGCCGTCGACGGCAGCCCCGACACGTTCTACCAGGCGAAATCCGGCGAAAACTGCTTCCTGCAGGTCTCGGCGGAACGCATCATCCGTCCGAAATCCGTCCGCATCGTCTTCGCGACCGAGGCGGAATACGCGTTCAAGGTGGAATGCTCCGTGGACCAGGAATCCTGGATGCCCGTTGCCGAGGCCGGCGGCACTTTCAAGGAAAAAGCCATCCCGATGGACGGCAGGTTCGAGGCGCTTTTCTACCGTGTTTCGTTCGCGCCGTCCGATGCGGCGCAGCCCGGCCCGGCGGTCGCCGAATTCGAGATCATTCTGTAAAGCCTGAAAGAATTCGCCCGCGGATCGCCCGGATTTGATCCGCCGGAAACCCGTGCCGGAGGAATGGAGACGTTCTTCCGGCATTTTTTTTCTTGCCGCACATTTTATCAGTCGGCATGCTTGTTTTCTTCAATTAATTCCTTCTGTTTCCGCGTTCTTTTTTTTGATGTTTTTTCCCGTTCTGTCGAACAAATCGTTGAACGGAGTGTCAGTATTTACGGGGTTTTTTATGAAAAAGTTCCCGGAAATGCTTGAAATCGCCCGAAGCGGTGCTACTATTATATATAGAAAAAGTCAGTTCCCTGTTTTGCGCTCTGTTCATGCGGCATCCTTTTTTCATGTTTTTTTGAGGCAGGATCGAAGGATAATCCGCCGTGCGGATCGATGATTTGAGGCAGGGGGCTGCATAACCCGTTTTTTTTGATATGTCAATAATCATAACCCCAAACAAGGAGTTTTACCATGTCTGTTGTTGAGAACGAACTGACACCCGCCCCCGATTTTCTGGTGATCAATAACGGGGAGACATCCACCGGCCTGGCGATTAATGCCGGCAGCTATGTTCAGGTCATGGCGGGCGGCACTCTGACCGATTCCGTCGTGACGGAGGGCTTTGTCGATCTGTATGGCGGAACCGTCAAGAATACTTATTGCGGCGGCAAGGACGGCACGATCTATATCGGGACCGACTTCGACGAGGGCGGCGGCGTCCTCGCAGGGTCCGCCCAGAATCTGACGATCGACGCGGACGGCCAGTTCATTGTCGCCTCCGGCTCGATCCTGACCTCCGCCACGATCCTGAAGGGGGGCGAGGGCGGCGTGAACTCCGCCGGTATTGCCGATGACGTTTCCGTGGCGGGCGGCTCTTTCTCGGTGGAAGGCGGCTCCGCGGCGCGGACGATCGTCGACGACGGCGGCGACTTCCAGATCAATGGCGTTACGTCCAAAGTCGGGGAAGAGGTTCAGACGTTCACGGGCGTGGCGCAGTCGGCGACGGTGCTGACCGGCGGCAAGATGAGCGTGCTGCACGATGCCGTGGCGAAGGATACCAAGGTGAATGGCGGTAAATTTCATGTCAGCAACACCGTGATCGTAGATGAACTGGACGTCGAAACGGTTATTGGCGGCTCGGCCTCCGGCACGGTCGTTGCCGCAGGCGAAATGAAGGTCTTCGAAGGTGCGACCGCCGAGAACACGGTCCTGAACGGCGGCACGATGCTCGTCTCCGGCACCGCAGTCGGGACGACGATCAACGAGGGCGCGGTCATGTCCGCGGTCGCCGGTTCGGTGCAGTCCGCGACCATGAACGGCGGCGAACTCCATGTGCAGACCGCCGAGGTCTCCGACCTGACGATAAACGGCGGCACGGTTATCCTGGAGGCCGGTTCCACCCTGTTCGGCAAGTCCGTGTTCGACCCCGGCGTCAGCATCACGGTGAACGGCACGGTCGCCTTCGACACGCAGTACATGACTGCGACGGAAGCACAGATCACGGGCGAATTCGCCACCGGCTCCGACACGCAGTACACGCTGACCGGCGAGACCGCGATCGGCAACTACCTGCTCGCGACCGACGCCGGGACCTTCAACAGCGACATCTCCTTCGGCACCTATACATTGTCGCTCAATGCCCCCGTGACCGTCAACAATCTCGTCCATACCCTGACCCTCGACGGCAATGCCCTTACGCTTGAGGTCGCGGAGCTCCCCCCCGAAGGCACGGTCTTCTATGTGAACAGCGAATGGGAAGGCCAGACCGAAGTCGAGATCGACGGCATCACAGCCACGATCGGAGTCAATGCCTTCCTGACCGGAGATGACGCTGTGAACAGCGCGAAGGAAGTCGCGGATGCGAAGATCGTCGTCGCGGGCGGCCAGGCCGGCTTCACCGACGCGATCACCATCAATACGGTCGTCTACAGCGGCGCGACCCTGACGGGTTCCGGCGTCGCTGCGACCGGCAAGCTCACCGTGAACAAGGGCGCCACGATCACCGGCAACGCCACGTATGAAGCTGGCGCCGCCATCACGATCAACGGCACGGTCGCATTCGATACCCAGTATGCCTCCTCCGAGGCCGCGCAGTACGTCATAAACGCCATCCCGGCCGGAAAGGCGACCTTCACCCTGGATGCTGCCGCCGAAATCGGCACGAGCCTGCTCCTTTCCGGCATCCCCTCGTTCGAGGACCCCGTCCTGTTCCGGGAAGATTATGAACTGAGAGCCAACGGGTCCGTCGTCACGATCGACGACCTGGACTACGCGCTGAAGTTCACTGACGGCGTCCTCTCCCTGAGCGTTACGGAGCACGACGACTCCGATACGGTGCCCCCGACCATCACGAACCTCCGCCAGGACAAGGATCCCGAGGTCATGACCTGCGACAATGTCGTGGTCATGGCGGATTTCGACGACAATGTCGGCGTGACCCTCATGCAGTACCGGATCGGCGAAGACGGCGAATGGGACGACTACGACACCGGCGCCGGCGTGACCATGTATGTCAACGGCACCGTCTATTTCCTGGCCGGCGACTATGCCGGGAACACCGCCGAGGCGCAGTGGACGGTGTCGAACATCGACAAGTCCCTCGACACCGTCGCGCCGACCGTCACCAACATCGTCGCGAACACCACGGATCCGGCGGAAAAGGTCATCGTCACCGCCGATTTCGCCGACGACGTCGCCCTGAAGTCCTCCCTCTACAGGATCGACGATGAGGCCGAATGGAAAGACTACCACATCAGCGGCGTGACCGTGTACAAGAACTGCACCATCCACTTCCAGGCGGTCGACTACGCGGGCAATACGTCCCTCCCCGCCAACTACAAGGTGACGAACATCGAAGCCGGGCCGGACGATGTATATCCGACCATCACCGGCATTGCGTCGAATCCCCCGGCCGGCACCTGGACCAACACGGTCGTGACGGTTACCGCCGAGTTCGACGACAACGTCGGGCTGCTGAAGTCCCAGTACCGGATCGGCGATGAGGGCGAGTGGACCGACTATGTGGACGGCGCGGTTGTGGACGACAACGGCATCGTCTATTTCAAGGCCATTGACACCTCGGAGAACGTGACCGAGACCAGCTTCACCGTCGAAAACATCGACAGGGAGAACCCGGCGGTCCCGGTCGTCTCCGCCAGCACCTCGGAGCTGGCGGCGCAGGTCACCCTGACGGCGGAATCCTCCGACAATGTCGGCGTGGAATCCATGCTGTACAAGTTCGGCATGGACGGCGAATGGGGCGAATATGATGCCGAAACCGGCGTGGCCGTGACCGACAACGGCATCGTCTACTTCCAGGCGTTCGACGCCGCGGGCAACGCTTCCGAGGTCGCCGAATTCGAGGTGACGAATATCGATCCGTCCATCGACAATATCGCGCCGACTGTCACCGGCCTCGCCGGCAATCCCCCGGCCGATGTCACGACCTCCGGGAACGTGACGGTCACCGCCGTCTTCTCCGACAACGTCGAGGTGGCGCAGTCCCTGTACCAGATCGACGGGACCGATGATGACAAATGGACCGCATATCCCGAAGGCGGCGTGCCCATGTCCGACAACGGCACCGTCTATTTCAAGGCCGTCGATACCTCGGGCAACGAATCCGTGATCGTCCACTACGATGTGACGAATATTGACAAGTCCGGCCCCGGTCCGGGCCCCGGTCCCGGCGATGACACCCAGGCCCCGACGCTTGTCTACATCAAGGGAAGTATCCCGAACTCGAAGCCGACCAACAAGGATGTGACGGTCACCGCCGAGTTCGAGGACAACGTCGGCGTCACGTCCATGCTGTACAAGATCGGCGAGGCCGGCGAATGGACCGCCTATGTGGACGGTGCGGTCGTCTCCGAAAACACCACGGTCACTATCAAGGCGTCCGACGCCGCCGGAAACAGCGCCGAGGCATCCTACTCGGTGACGAACATCGACAAGACCCTGCCCGATGCACCGGCCAAAGTGTATGTGAACCCCGATTGGGCTGCTCTTGCGTACGGCACGGACGTCATAACCGCCGACAGCTCGCATGCCAAGGTCGGAATCGACGCGTTCGGAACCGGCGACGACGCGAATGCCGCCGTGGCCTGGGACGGCACGATCTATCTTGACAAGGGCGAGATATCCTTCTCCGAGTTCGCGCACAACATCGTCGTTTACGCCTCTGCTGATCTCGTGGTCAACAACGAGGCCGGCCTTGATACTGTTACGGTCTATGACAGCGGCGAGGTCTCCATGACGAAGGGCACTATGACCAACTGCAGTGTCTATGATGGCTTCCTGACCGTGGAATCCGGCGCAATCGTCGACGGCCTGAAGTATGATTCGGTGAATAAGCAGGGCGTTTCGGTCAACGGCGCCACCGTGAAAAATGTGACCATGGGGTGTTTGAATACATTCCTTGATGAGCAGTATACTTGTTCCATGTCCGTCACCGGCGAGGGCGGCCTGGCGCAGAACGTCAATGTGACCAGCGGCGGCCGTTTGTTCGTATCCGCCGGCGCTCGCGTCGAAAATGCCGTTTTCGCCGGGAACAATGAAACCTATCAGGAAGGCGAGCTTTACGTTTCCGGCGGGGCCGTGGCGTCCGGGATCAAGGTCTCCTCCGGCGGGTATGTCGGCTGTTGGCATGACGGCAGCGTAAACGACATTGTCATCCTGAATGGCGGCCAGGCGTATGTGCGCGGTACCGGCAGCAAGGCTTTCGTGAACGGCGGTCTGCTGGGAATGGAAGCCGGCGGCGTGATCACCGGCGCGACGGTCGCCGCGGGCGGTTCGATGTATACGGTCAACAGCGCCGGACGCGGCAGTGCGATCGATACCGAGGTGCAGTCCGACGGGTATTTGCAGCATTACGGCTATGCCTCCAATACGCAGATCCAGAACGGCGGGACAATGTATTGTCTTGGCCTTGCCGAGGCGACCGAAGTTCAGTCCGGCGGCAAACTGGAATGGTGCAACGGGACTCTGCGCGATGTCACGGTCCGGAAAGACGGCAGCCTGGCGCCTGCGGAATACTGCTACGGCGGAACGCTTACCGGCCGGGTGACGATCGAGGAAGGCGCGACTGTGAGCCTCGGAGCAAATCAGACCATCGGCTTCGATATCTCCGGCCTCGACGGGACGGAAACGACTCCGCTCGTGAGCGGCTATACCTTCATCGAGGGTACGCCGGAACTGACGCTCACGGTCTCCATGACCCAGGCCGCCGGCGATTATCTGCTGGCTGACGGCCTGAGCTCGTTCGACCGCGGCATCGCCCTCGGCGAATACGAGCTGACGGTCGGCGGCGAAGCGGTCGAGTTCGGCAATAATACCTACAGCCTCGCCCTTTCCGGCAGTACGCTCGTGGTGACGGTTTCCGCAGGCACTCCGCCGGTCCCGCCGACCCCGACCGAAACCATGTTCTATGTGGATTCCAGCTGGACTGGCAAGACGGCCGGCGAAACGGTCACCTTCGTCAACAACGACGGCGAGACTGTCACCGCCACGATCGGCACCGATGCGTTCGCGACCGGCGACGAAGCGGCATCCGCGGCTATCGTCGAAGACGGCGCGATCGAAGTCGTCGGCGGCTCCGTCACCTTCACCGATCCGGTCACCGCGCCCCTCACGGTCGACAAGGATGCAACGATCTTCGGCAAGGTGACGTTTGCGGATGATGTCGACTTCGACGGCACGCTCGCGTTCGACGGCACCGCCGGACAGTTCGCCGGGCTCGAGAACGTCACGTTCGGCGACGAGGCGAAGGTCACGGTCACTGGCACCCTTACGGAAGCCGGCCAGTCCTTCACGCTCTCCGCTCCGATGGATACGGATGTGACCCCGATCACGGACAATCCGCTGTTCGGCCAGAAGATC
>JAFXYP010000005.1 GCA_017541665.1 Lentisphaeria bacterium
CAGAACGGCATCAAGTTCGGCATCTGGGTCGAACCTGAAATGGTCTGCCCGAAGAGCGAACTCTTCGACGCGCATCCCGAATACGCCACCGAGCTCAAGGGCCGCAACGTCCAGCTCATCCGCAACCAGCGCGTCCTCGACCTCGCGAACCCGGTCGTCGAGGAATACGTCTACAAATGCGTCGCGGACCTCCTGACGGAACATCCGCGCATCGCCTACATCAAGTGGGACCACAATGCCACCCTCGGCGCCAACCCCGGCAGCCACGTCGACCTCGACAACCAGGGCGCATTCTCCGACAAGTTCACCGAGGCCTACTACCGCATCATGGCGAAGCTCCGCAAGAACTTCCCGAACGTGATCTTCCAGGCCTGCGGATCCGGCGGCATGCGCGGCGACATCGGCGCCCTCCAGTACAGCGAGGAGATCTGGGGCAGCGACCAGACCAACGGCGTCAACCGCATCTCCATCCAGTGGGGCTGGAGCCATTTCCTCCCGGGCAAGGCCGTCGCCGCGCACGTCGGCTGCCTCAACGAAGGCGATTACAAGTTCCGCACCGACGTCGCCATGACCGCGCGTCTCGGCGTCGAACTCGACCCCGCCTCCGGCAACGCACGCCGCCTCGGCGATCCCGCCATCATCGCGAAGGGCATCGAAGTCTACAAGCAGCTCCGCCCGCTCCTCCATAGCGCCGACCTCTACCGCGGCCGCAGCCCGATGGAGTCCCAGGTCACCGAGCTCACGTTCGTCTCCCAGGATAAATCCGAGGCCGTCTTCTTCGGCTTCAAGCGCAACCGCGGCGCGAAGACCGAGTCCCTCAAGGTCTCCGGCCTCGACCCGAACGCGAAATACAAGCTCACCGAGCTGAACACCGACACAGAGCCGCGCATCGCCGAGGGCCAGGTCTTCACGGGCGCACAGCTCAAGCAGAACGGAATCGAGGTCAGATTCCCCGACAAGATCTCCAGCGTGAACATCAAGCTCGACAAGGTCCAGTGAGCTGAATCCTGCTGACATTTCTCAGCGAAAAACTCCGCGGGCGCCGGTTTCCTTTCCGGCGTCCGCTTTTTTGCGCCCGCACGGTTTGCAATCCGCGCCGGAAGGATGTATCTTATCTGCGAAAAAAAACTGACACCCAGTGCATCCCCCTGCCCTTCCCGAAAGGCCGCTCCGCC
This sequence comes from Lentisphaeria bacterium, assembly GCA_017541665.1. Classification (GTDB taxonomy): domain Bacteria; phylum Verrucomicrobiota; class Lentisphaeria; order Victivallales; family UBA1829; genus UBA1732. The sequence continues at coordinate 1,176 of JAFXYP010000005.1, forward strand.
ATGACACGATTCCTGAAACTTCTCGTCGTCGCCGTCGCCCCGATCCTCGCCGCTGCAACCGCATCCGCAATGTCGTTCACCCATTACGCAAGCAGTGAAAAAGACGGGTTCTGGGTCAAAAGCAATCTGAAAACCGTCGGCGACACGCCGGAATCGCAGAGCGACATCGTGATAAAAGAGGACGCAGGGAACACCCCGATCGTGACGTTCAAAGGCTGGGGGACCTGCTTCAACGAACTCGGCTGGGATGCGCTCCAGGCCCTGCCGGAAGAGAAGCGCGAGGAACTGCTGAAACGCATCTTCGCGCCGGACGGCGACCTGAAATACACGCACGGACGGGTTTCACTCGGAGCCAACGACTACGCACGCGGCTGGTACAGCGCCAGCGAAGTCCCCGGCGACTTCAGGCTGGACTATTTCGACATCTCGCGCGACCTGACCACGATCATCCCGTACATCCACGCCGCACAGAAATACAACCCGGACCTCTGGTTCTGGTGTTCCCCGTGGTCGCCGCCCGCCTGGATGAAGATCAACCAGGACTACCCCGTCCTGAGCAGCCGCACCAACAGGATGGATTCGCGCATCAACTACCTGCTGCACATGGATCCGGACGCACAGGCCGACCCCGGCAAATTCCCGCCCGTCCTCGCCAGCCAGGACTACATGATCCAGGACCCGCGCTACCTGAAGGCTTACGCGGAGTATTTCTGCCGCTACATCGACTGGTTCGGCCGCTGCGGCATCCCGGTCAAACGCGTGATGTACCAGAACGAGGCGTACAGCTACACGCCATACCCCGGCTGCCCGTGGACGCCGAAGGGTGCCGCGCTCTTCAACGGCGAACACCTCGCACCCGCCCTGAAGGAAAGGCACCCGGAGGTGGAGCTCTACCTCGGCACGATCAACACCAACCGGTTCGACGAGGTCGACAAAATCCTGTCCGACCCGCACATCGTCGGGAAGGACCTGTTCAAGGGGATCGGATTCCAGTGGGAGGGCTCGCAGATCATCCGGGACGTTCGTGCAAAATACCCCTTCCTCAAGGTCGTGCAGACGGAGAGCGAGTGCGGCGACGGCAGGTTCGACTGGCGCGGTGCGGAGCATACGTTCGTCCTCATCAACGAATACCTCGGCCTCGGATGCGAGGAATACACGTTCTGGAACGCGATCCTCTGCGACGACGGGAAGAGTGCGTGGGGATGGCGGCAGAACGCCCTGATCCGCGTGAACTCAAAGGAAAAAACCGCCGAGCTCACGCCCGAATACTACGCGGTCATGCACTACAGCCATTTCGTCACCGCCGGCACGAAACTGGTCTGTTCGCTCGACGGCCGCACCGGACCGAACCCGATCTCGGTCTTCCTCACACCCGAGGGAAAACGCGTGGTCGTGACATGCAACCTCGACGACCGGGAGATCCGGCGCAGCATCCGGTTCGGCGGGGAGCGTCTGGACATGGTCCTGCCGCCTCACTCCATGCACACGTTCGCGGAAGACTGAAGGAGGAGCAAAAAAGGGCTTCCCGACGCCAACATGGCATTAAGTTCGAAAGCCGTTCGTTTTCTCACGGTTCCGGCTGAACCGTCTTAGGCGCTTTCCTGTACGGGGACATGGACCGGAACGACTCCACATCCCGGTCGCGGACGACGGCGAGCACCACATACTCCTCCTCGTACGGCCCCCACACGGGACGCTCCTCCCTGCGGGAATCGTACAGCAGGACCGTGTTCGGCGGGAGGATGTTCGGATCCTCGTTCATCGCGACGACGAAGACCGCGTATTTCTGGTCCGGTTCGAGCCGGGCGGCGATTTCGTCCGCGATGTCCTGCATGGGAAGCCCGCTCACGCGCCCCCATTTCGAGTACGTGCCGTATTCCATGCGGTCGAAGATGAAGAACCTCCGTCCCGGCAGCCACGGCAGGACCGAAACGTTCGACCGGGCCGAGAAGCAGTACATCGGGACATTCTCCGGGACGTTGTCGCGGAGGAAACGCGAGGCGGCATAACCGTGCGAGAATGGATATTTGACCTCGCACCAGGTGAAAAACGGCGTGATAAGCACCTGAAGGAACAGGATCAGCCCGGCGGCACAGCCTGCGGCGGCGGCCATGCAGTCCATTGCGCCCGCGGGAAGCCGCGACAGCGAACCGATGCCGTGCGTATCGCCGGATGAGGCGATCCAGCATGCGGCAGCCGTCCCGACGAGGAGAAACCCGACATGCCGCATGGAGTGGAATCCGCCGACGAACTGGAGCGAAAGCATCAGGACGGCCGTCGTCAGGAAAAAGACGAGCGCGGGAACGGATTTCCAGGCGAAATACAGGACGCCGAGCAGAAAGCAGAGGAGGCACACCAGGACGGGGAGGTAGACCAGGCGGGAGATCGCCTCGAACGAGGCCAGCAGGCGTCCGCCGGCCTCCTGCGCCGCCATCTCGCCGCCGCGCTTGCCGACATAGGCCGATCCGAATCCGCTCCCGTTGTAGATGCTCGCCAGGGCAAGCGCGAACCCGAAGACGCAGACCAGCATGGAGACGACCACCTGCCGCGTCCAAAGCCTGCGTTCGACCGCCTCACAGCCGATCGCCGTGCAGAGTCCGCCCAGGCATGTCCAGACCGGCAGATTGGTCGAGGCGCAGAGCGCGATCCCGCACGAATACAGGACCGGATGCCGGAAGCGTTCCCGCCAGTTGACCATCAGGACGGCAAGCAGGAAGACGCCGGCGGCATAATGCCGCGCGACCACGGTGAATTCGAACGCGAACAGCACGCTGAAGATCAGCGCCGCCCGCGTGAGGAACCGGAAGGGTGCGCGCCGCACGACCAGATACGCTGTGGCGCACGACAGCGCCCAGTGCATCAGGGCCACGCCGAAAACCGGCATGCCGCACAGCCGAACGAACGACCAGGTGAAAAGGTACCACAGCAGGAACTGGCTTTCGTCCTTCATGTGAAGGATGAGGCCGGGGAGCGTATTGTCGCGGACGACCACAAACGCCTGCGCCTCGTCGCGCCACGGTTCGTGGCACCACACCATCACCAGCGTGACGAGGGCGAAAAGAAGCCACAGGACAAGCTCGGCGGACGACGGACGGAACAATGGCCGGGCGGGATCCGGGAACGGATCGAACCGCCGGACCGCAGCCCGGAGTTTCGCCGGAAAGCCCCCCGTGGAAGTCATGCCTCGAGCCCTTTCAGCCAGTCGGCGAGCGCGTCGTGGAATTCGGGGCGCGCGAGGGCGAATTCGAGCGTGGCTTTCACGAAATCCAGCTTGCTGCCGATGTCGTGGCGGCGCCCGCGGAACTCCAGTCCGAACATCGGCTGGACCGCGCACAATCCGCGCATGGCGTCCGTGAGCTGGATCTCGCCGCCCTTGCCGGGTTTGCCTCTGTGCAGGAATCCGAAGATCTCCGGCGTCATCACGTAGCGGCTGGCGATCGCCAGGTTGGACGGCGCCTCCTCTGGTGCAGGCTTCTCCACGAACGTCTTCACGCGGTACAGGCCGTCCCCCTCGTCCGAACCGTCGATCACGCCGTAGCGCTTCGTCAGCTCCTTCGGGACGCTTTCCAGCGCGGTCACGGACCCGTCCGCACGCATCGCGGCGTCGATCAGCTGGCGCGTCACGGGGACGCCGCAGGACGATGTGGTCACGGTGTCGCCGAGCAGGATGGCGAACGGTTCGCCGTCGACGAACGCCTCCGCGCGGAGGATGGCGTCGCCGAGCCCTTTGAGCTCGGTCTGGGTGATATAAGTCAGGTGCATCATGCCGTCAATGGCTTCGAGCGACTCCAGAAGATCGTTTTTGCCGTCGTGGCGCAGCCGGTCGTAAAGCGCGGGGACCGGGGCAAAATGATGCCGGATCGCATCCTTGCCGTCGCTCACGATCACGGCGGCATCGGTGATCCCGGATGCCGCCGCCTCCTCCAGCACATACTGGATCACGGGCTTGTCGACCACGGGCACAAGTTCCTTCGGGACAGCCTTGGTGAACGGCAGGAACCGGGTGCCGAAACCGGCCGCGGGGATCACGGCTTTCCGGATTGGTTTCATCTCAAATCTCCTGTTGAAATCGGTGACCGGACCGCTGGCGGCGGCCCGAATGGAAAAATATACACTGGAACACTCCGAAATGCAACCCGGGAGCTTGACTTTTCCTGCCATTTAGAATATATTATTGAAACACGCCGCAGGGAAAGACAACGGCAGGTCTTTTTCCGGACGGAGATCATCTTTCCGGCCGGATTGCACACACTATCTTTTGAGGTTGACGGAAGAATGAACATCATCGAGACCGGACTCTCCGGGGCACGCATCATTGAACCGAAAGTCTTCGGCGACGCCAGGGGGTATTTCTTCGAATCGTGGAACCGGGCGGCGTTCGAGGCCGCCGGGATCGCAAACACCTGGGTGCAGGACAACGAGTCCAAATCGTGCTTCGGCGTGCTCCGCGGACTGCATTACCAGGCCGCGCCGTATACGCAGGCGAAGATCGTCCGCGCCGCCGTCGGCGCCGTACTGGACGTGATCGTCGACATTCGCAAGGGATCCCCCACCTACGGCAGACACGCCGCCGTGGAGCTTTCCGCCGAAAACAAGCGCATGCTGTACGTCCCGCGCGGATTCGCGCACGGGTTCGTCGTGCTCAGCGACGAGGCGGTCTTTGTGTACAAATGCGACAACATCTACATGCAGTCCTCCGAACGCGGCATCATGTTCGACGATCCGAACCTCGCCATCGACTGGCGCATCCCGCCCGAAAAGCTCCTCCTCTCCGACAAGGACAGGAAGCATCCCTCGTTTGCCGACATCACCCCGTGGGAGGAAACGCGATGAAGCTCCTCGTCACCGGCGGCAAGGGCATGCTCGGCCGCACGCTGCAGAACGAATTTGCGGATTGCGACATCGCGGTCGCCGACCTGCCCGAGGCCGACATCACGGACGCCGCCGGATTCGACGCGTTTCTGGCACAGCGCAAACCCGACGCCGTGATTCACTGCGCCGCCATGACCGCGGTCGACAGATGCGAGTCGGAGATCGAGCTCGCATACAGGCTCAATGCCTTCGGCACGGCAAACGTCGCCGCCGCGTGCAACCGCCACGGCGTGCGCCTGATCGCGATCTCCACGGATTACGTCTTCGACGGAGAGTCCGACCGCCCGTACAATGAATTCGACCGGGCGACCGGCGGAAATACCGTCTACGGCAAGAGCAAATTCGCGGGCGAGGAGGCCGTGCGGGCGCTCTGCCCCGACCACGTGATCTGCCGCATCTCCTGGCTCTACGGGCATGGCGGACCGAGCTTCGTCCACGCGATGATGTCGCTGGCGGACGGCACGCGCCCGTTGCTGAAGGTCGTGGCGGACCAGCATGGCAATCCGACCTCGGCTGTTGCCGTGGCGCGCCGGCTCCGCGACATTCTCTCGAATCCGCGGCTCGTTGGCACGTTCCACCTCACCTGCGAGGGCGAGGCCACATGGTTCGAGTTCGCACAGGAGATCTTCCGCCTCGCAGGAAAGAATCAGGCCGTCTCCCCCTGCACCACGGACGAGTTCCCGCGCCCTGCCCCGCGCCCGAAGAATTCCCGCCTCGACAAGATGATGCTCCGCCTCGCAGGGCTCCCCCCGATGCCAGGCTGGCGCGACGCCCTCGCCGAATTCATGAAGGCCGAATTTCCCGGCTGAGTTCAAAACAGGCAGAAAACGGAACGGCTTCCGCGCAAACGGAAGCCGTTTTTTTCATGGCGCCGCACGGCATTTTCCGCCGCACGGCATTTTCCGCCGCCGGGCTCCCCGAATCAGGAGGAGAGCGCCTTCACAGCTTCGAGCTCGAACTGTTTCGTATACAGCGAATGGTAATATCCGCGGGCGCGCATGAGTTCGCCGTGCGTGCCGCGCTCCACCACGTGTCCGTCCTTCATGACCAGGATCATGTCGGCGTTGCGGACGGTGGAGAGACGGTGCGCGATCACGAACGAGGTGCGCCCCCGCGTGACTTCGCCGATGGCGTCCTGGATCATCTTTTCGGTCACGGTATCGACCGAGGACGTCGCCTCGTCCAGGACCAGGATGCGCGGGTCGGCAAGGATGGCGCGCGCGAAGGAGATCAGCTGTTTTTCGCCGGTGGAAAGCAGGTCGCCGCATTCCCCGACCTGGCTGTCCAGCCCCTTCTCCATGCGCGCGATCACCCGGTCGGCGGAGACCCGCTTCACGGCGAGCGCGATCTGCTCCTCCGTGGCGTCCGGGTTGCCGTACAGGAGGTTTTCGCGGACGGTGCCGGAGAAGAGGTACGGCGTCTGCAGGACGTATCCGATGTGGCTGTGCAGCCAGAGCTGGGAACGTTCGCGCACGTCGCGCCCGTCGATCAGGACCTGTCCGGAGGTCGGTTCGAAGAAGCGGCAAACAAGGTTCACGAGCGTGGATTTCCCCGCGCCCGTCTCGCCGACCAGCGCCACGCTCGCGCCCTGCGGGACTTTCAGGTTGAAATGATCCAGGATCGTCTCGTCGCCGTCGGGATAGCGGAACGTCACATCGCGGAACTCGACGTCGCCATGGAGCGGCTCCCAGTTTTCGCGTTTCGGGCGGAACGCGTCTCCGTATTTCGCCGTGACTTCCGGCGTGTCCGTCACGTCGGACGCGGTGTTCACGAGGCGGGTGAACCGTTCGATGTTCACCTGTGCGGAGATCAGCTCGGAAACCGCGGACGAGATCCAGAGGAACGGCTCCATCATGCCGATGGCATAGGACATGAACACGGAGAGCGTGCCGATCTCCATGACCCCCTCGCGCGAAAGCAGGCCGCCCTGCCACAACACGACCGCGAGCGCAAACGAGGACGCGAACGAGACCGTGGCGGTGAAAAGCGAAAGAAAATGCATGCCGCGGATCGAGGCGCGATTCATCTCGCGCGTGGTGTTCATGAAGTCCTCGCAGACGCGGTCGGCGGCCACGAGCGTCTTGATCGTCCGGGCGCCCGTGATCCCCTCGTTGAAATCCCCCGTAATGTGCGAATTGAGCTCGCGGATGCGATGGTTGACGCGGATGAGAGCGCGCTGGAAGAGCGTGATTGCGAACGCGGCGGCCGGAAGGACCAGTCCCACGCCCGCCGCCAGTTTCCAGTGGATGGAAAACATGATCGCGAGCGCGCCGAACATGAAGATCAAAGTCCAGACCGCCTCCATCACGTGCCACGACACCAGCATCGAAATGCGCTCCGTATCGCTCATGACCCGCGAATGGATGTACCCGACGCTGTTGCGGTTGAAGAACGAAAGCGACAGCGTCTGAAGGTGGTTGAACGCGGCCTTGCGGAGTTCCAGAGAGACGTTCATCTCCGTGAAGAACGCATGGTAGAAGGCGCCGTAGTTCAGGACGAACGACCCGATGATGAAGAGCATGTACAGCGCGATGAATGCCGGCAGCGTATCGAGCGTTTTCTCCGTTATGAAATGGTCGATGGCGTAGCGCTGGAAGAGCGGCAGGCAAATATCCAGGCTGCCGCCCGCGAGGCACAGCCCGACCATGAGGAACATCGGCCGCCGGAACGGCTTCAGAAACGGGATAAGCACGGGGATTCCGAACCACGGCAGACGAAGGTGTTCCGGCCTGGATCCAAGGAGCGGGGCGTTACTCACGGCACACCTCCTGGGAATCCGCGGCGGGGACGGACATGGCGGGAACGGACGGTGCGCCGCCATCCTCCGGGGACTTCATCTGAAGCTCGTAATTCCTGCGGTAGATGCCGTCGTGCCGCATGAGCTCGTCGTGCGTCCCGGACTCGACGGTGCGTCCGTTGGAAAGCACGAGGATGCGGTCGGCTTCCATCAGCGTGGCGATGCGGTGGGAGATCAGGATGACGGTGCGCCCCTTGAAATCGTGCCGCAGGGCATGGCGGATCTTCACATCGGTCTCGGCGTCGACCGCGGACAGGGAGTCGTCGAAGATCATGACCGGGGAACGTCCGACCAGCAGGCGGGCGATCGCCACGCGCTGCTTCTGCCCGCCGGAAAGCGTCACGCCGCGTTCGCCGACGGTCGTGTCAAATCCGTCCTTGAAACGCTCGACCGACTCCTCGACGCAGGCGGTGCGGGCCGCGGTCCGCACCGCATTTATGTCGATATCGGAGGTGGTGATCCCGATATTTTCCGTGATCGTCCGGGAGAAAAGGAACGGCTCCTGCAGCACGATGCCGACGCCCCGGCGCAGATGGTCGCGGCGGATCCTCCTGATGTCGACGCCGCCGACGGTAATAGAGCCGCAGCCGGGCTTCAGGTCGTACAGGCGGCACAGCAGATGCATCAGCGTGGACTTGCCGCTCCCCGTCCCGCCGAGGATGCCGAACACCGTGCCGGAAGGGATCGTGAAGGACACGTCGTGCAGGAGCTCCGGGCAGCCGTCGTAGCCGAAACTCACATGGTCGAACACGATGTCGCCGTCAAGCGGAGGGGTCAGGGCGTCCGGCGGATCGGTCTCCTCCGGCGCCGCCATGATCTCGCGGATGCGGTTCAGGGAGATCCCCGTCTTGCTGAGATCGGAGAGCATGCGTCCGAGGTGGCGGATCGGGAACATCAGCATGCCGTTGTAGGAGAGGAACGCAATGAACTCGCCGGCCGTCAGTTCGCCGCGGATGGCAAAGACAGAGCCGCAGACGAGCAGGAGCAGCACCTGCAGACAGCTGATGAGATCGCCCGTGACCCAGAAAAGGCTCAGGACGCGCCCCAGTCGAACCCAGAGCGAAACATAATACCGGTTCTGGGCATTGAACTTCGCGACCTCATACTGTTCCCGCCCGAACGCCCGGATCACGCGGACCCCGGTCAGATTCTCCTGCACGATGGTCGACAGCCTGCCTTCGTTCTCGTCGCATTCGAGGAAACGCGAAGCGATCTTCCGGTGGAAAAGGACTGACGCTCCCACGACCAGCGGAATGACGATGGACGCGAGCGCCGCCAGACGGACGTTCATGCCGAACATGAAGCAGAGCGAGAGCACGATCAGGATCACGATGCGGAAAATGCCCGTGAGATGTTCGGCGAAAAAACGTTTCACCATATCGACGTCCGAGGTGCACCGCTGGATGATATCGCCCGTCTGATGCGCCATGTGCCAGGAGAACGGCAGATGCTGGATGTGCCGGAACAGCAGGTCCCGCAACGCCTTTACAAGGGTTTCCGCGGCAACGGATTCCAGAAGCAGGGAAAAGTACCGGCAGACCATTGAGGCCGCCGACACCGCCAGCACGGCGCATGCCGACACCCAAAGATGCTCCCGTATGAACTCCACCCCGCCCATGAGCTCCGGCAAGGATGCGAGAAACCCGCCGGAATCCGGCTTCTTTCCGCCCAGCACGGAGTCTACGGTAAATCGGACGATCTGCGGATTGAGAAGATCCAGCAGGGAGACCATCAAGCTGAAAAAGCCGGCGAGCGCAAACCAGCGTTTGCTGCCGCGCAGGAGGACCCGGACAAGCCCGCCCCGTGTAAGATCTTTCTTCTTTGGTTCCCGTACGTTTTTCATGGTATAATATACTTCGTGCTTCAAGCCGTTTCCAGCGGAGATCGGACTTTTTCATGTTTTTTCATCCGAGGCGCCCGCTCGTTTTCAGGACGAATCCGGACGCTCCGAAGAGGAGAAACGGAAAAGCGCCCGCCGGTCGGGGGCGGACCGGCGGGCTGAGTCTTTTTTCCTTGAGACGGGATGCGAGACAGGCGAATGCTTACTTCACAGGCTCTTTGATGCCTTCCTTCGTCTGCGTCAGTTCCCTGATGGTGCCGTCCTCGTTGAAGAAGATTTCGTCCACGCACACGGACCGGCGGAGGCTCTGGCCTTTCTGTCCGTCGCGGTCGAGCGTGCCGTTGTGGTAGAAGAGGAAGGTGCGTCCCTTGAAATCGACCACGCCGGGATGGATGGTGAAGCTGTTCTTCGCGGCTCCGGTGAGCTGCCCGCGGAACGTCCACGGACCCTTGAGGTCCTTGGCGGTGGAGTAGTAGATGACCTCGCCGCCGCGTCCCATGCCGGGATAGATGTTGTAGTAGAGGCCGTTGCGCTTGTAGAGCCAGGGTCCTTCGGTGTAGCTCTGGAGGCCGGTGTCGGTGATCTCGCCGTCGAGCTCGACCATGTTGTCCTTCAGCTTCGCGACATAGTTGTTCGTATGGCCCCAGGAGAGCCACGCGGTGCCGTCGTCGTCGATCAGCACGGTCGGGTCGATGTCGTTCCAGCCGGCGCGACCGCTGGTCATGTTGTCGACCACGACGGGCTTTTCAACAGGCTTGAACGGGCCGACGGGGGAGTCCGCGACGGCAACGCCAATGGAGTTTCCGCCGTTCTTGTCGTCGCGGTACGTGCAGTACCAGTAGAACTTGCCGTTTTTGCTGGCGACCTGCGACGCCCAGGCAGTCCCCTTGATGCCGCTCGGGAAGTCTTCCGGCTTCAGCAGGACGCCGTGGCTGCGCCAGTGGACGAGGTCGTCGGAGGAATAGCAACGCCAGTCGGCGATGTTGTAGTTGCCGGGGAGGCCGTTCTGCTCGCCGTCGCGGTAGATATCTTCGCCGGTGTAGACGTACACGCGGTCGCCGACGACCAGCGGCGCGGGGTCGGAGGTCCAGGCGTCCGTGAAGATCGGATTGCCGTTCGGCTCCAGGTCGACGCCCGCCGGGACTTCGGCCTTCGCTTCGGCCTTCGCGTCGTCCGTACAGGTGCATGCCGCGCCCGCCAGGGCAAGCATGGCGAGGGCTCCGGCGAAAAGGATGTGTTTTGCGTTCATGATCGGTTCTTTCCTTCTGTTCATTTCGGTGTTGCGGTGAACGAAGCGTTCCGGATTGAAATCCGGCGTTGTTTTCGGAAAAAGGCGGACATCCGGGAGAGCCGGATATCCGCCGAGGTTGTTTTCACTTCAGGACACGGGGAGACTTACTTGATCACGACGATCTCGATGCCGGCCATGCGGGCGAAGTCTTCCATGTATTCCGTGGTGAGGGACGGCGCGTTCACGCTGTGGTGGGCACCGCCGGCTTCGATCCAGCGGCGTGCGCCTTCGTGCAGGTTCGGCTTCGGGATCCAGACGGTGCTGGCGACGGGGAGCTTGGCGAGCTTCTTGTCGGGCTTGACGATCTCAAGCTCGTTCACGATCAGGCGGAAGTGGTCGCCGAGGTCGATGACGGTGGCGTTGATCGCCGGGCCGGGCTTCGTGGTGAAGACGAGGCGGGCGGGGTCGGCCTTGCCGCCGATTCCGAGCGGATGGACCTCGAGGGAGGGCTTGCCGGCCGCGATGGACGGGCAAACCTCGAGCATATGCGCGCCGAGGACGCGTTCACGGCCCTTTTCGAAGTGGTAGGTGTAGTCCTCCATGAAGCTGACGCCGCCGGGGAGCCCGGCCGCCATGACCTTCGCGGTGCGGAGGAATGCGGCGGTCTTCCAGTCGCCTTCGGCACCGAAGCCGTAGCCCTCTTCCATGAGGCGCTGGCAGGCGAGTCCGGGGAGCTGGTCGAGGCCGTAGAGGTTCTCGAATGTGGTGGTGAAGGCGGTAAAGTTGCCGTCCTCGAGGAACGCGCGGAGGCCGATCTCCTGCTTGGCGGCGGCGAGGAAGGACTTCTTCTCGGCGGCGCCTTTCTTCGGCACGGTGTAGAGGTCGAAATACTTCTTGACGAGCTTTTCGGCTTCCTTGTCGGTGACGGCGTCGATGAACTTCAGGACGTCCGGCACGGCATAGCCGTTGCAGGAATAGCCGAACTGGATCTGGGCGGAGACCTTGTTGCCTTCGGTCACGGCCACTTCGCGCATATTGTCGCCGATGCGGGCGACCTTCATGGTCTGGGAATCGGCCCATGCGGCGGCGACGCGCGCCCACACGCCGATCTCATGCTGGACGAGCGGATCGGCGAAATAGCCGTTGACGACCTTGCGGTTCAGTCCGAGACGGGTGCAGATGAAACCGAACTCGCGGTCGCCGTGCGCGGCCTGGTTCAGGTTCATGAAATCCATGTCCATGGTGGACCACGGGATGTCGCGGTTGCACTGGGTGTTCAGGTGGAGCATGGGCTTGTTGAGGATCTTCAGTCCGTTGATCCACATCTTGGCGGGGGAGAACGTGTGCATCCAGCAGATGACGCCGATGCACTTCGGGTCGGCGTTCGCCTCCTGAATGGCGGCGACGACTTCCTCGTTCAGCTTCACGGTGGGGACCCACTCGATCTTGATCGGGATCTCTTTGGAGGCATTGAGGGCCTTGACGACCTTCTTCGCGTTGTCGGCGACCTGCTTGAGCGGTCCCGGTCCGTAGAGGTGCTGACTGCCGGTGATGAACCGGATGGTGTACTTGCTGAAATCAATTTTGGCCATAGTAGGCATCCTTTCCGTGTTTACGGTTGTAATGTTTTTGAATCAGGGAATCTTTCAGACGCTGGACCTTGGGGTTCACGAGCTCCGTGATGTACGCCATCTTGCAGAGTTCTTCGAGCACGCGGGCGTGATAGACGGCCTTCTCGGCGTTCTTGCCCCAGGTGAAGGGACCGTGACCGGCGACGAGCGCCATGGGGATCTCGGCGGCGTTCAGATTGTGCTTCTCGAAGCAGTCGATGATCTGAAGCCCGGTCTCGGTCTCGTAGTCGTTGCGGATGCGGTCGTCGGCCATGAACTCCGTGCAGGGGATGTCCGCGGCGAGGTGGTCCGCATGGGTGGTGCCGTACAGCGGCACGGCGCGGGCGGCCTGCGCCCAGGCGACGGCGAACGTGGAGTGCGTATGGACGATGCCGCCGATGGTCGGGAACGCCTTGTAGAGTTCGAGGTGGGTGTTGGTGTCGCTGGACGGACGGAGCTTGCCGTCGGCGATCTTGCCGTCGAGCCCGACGATCACGATGTCCTCGGGCTTGAGCTTCTCATAGTCGACGCCGGAGGGCTTGATGGCGAAGACACCGGCCTGGCGGTCGATGCAGCTGACATTGCCGAACGTGTAGATCACGAGGCCGAGCTTCGGCAGCTCCATGTTGGCCTCGTAGCATTCCTTGCGGAGGGATTCGAATTTCATGGATCAGAGCCCTTCTTTCTCCAAGGTGCGGCCGAAGCGGAGGTAGCGCTGATAGAGCTCTTCATAGAGCTGGACGACTTCCTTGTTCGGCGTGTATTCGGCGTCGAAGCCCGCGCCCATCTTCTCCATGGCATCTTCCACGCGTGCATAGTGACCGGCGGCGACCGCGCCGAACATGGCGCTGCCGAGTGCGCAGGTCTGGTCGCAGGCGGCGATCTTGATCGGGAGGTTGAAGACGTCGGCGCACATCTGCATGATGAACGGGGACTTGCGGCTGATGCCGCCGGTCATGATGACGTTGCGGATCGGGATGGACTGCGCCTTGAAGTGGTCGATGATGGCACGTGCGCCGTAGACGGTGCTTTCGGCGAGGGCGCGGTAGACCATCGGGGCGGTCGTGCCGAGGTTGAGGCCGCAGATCGCGCCGGTGAGCTTCTGGTTGGCGTTCGGGGTGCGGCGGCCGTTGAACCAGTCGAGCGCGAGGACGCCGGTGGTGCCGACCGGGATCGTGGCGGCTTCCTTCTCGAGCTCGGCGATCTTGATGTCGCCGGCGTAGGAGAGGAGGCGCTTGAACCAGGCGTAGACGTCGCCGAACGCGGACTGGCCGGCTTCGAGGCCGATCATGCCGGGGATCACGGAGCCGTCCACCTGGCCGCAGATGCCGGGGATGCAGGTGCTGACCTGGGGCGCCACGAGGATGTCGCAGGTGCTGGTGCCGCAGACCTTGACCAGGTCGTAGGCGTGGATCTGGGCGCCGACAGCGCCGAAATGACAGTCGAACGCGCCTGCGGCGACCACGACGTTCGTGGTGAGGCCGAGGCGGTCCGCCCACTTCTGCGAGAGCTTGCCCGCGGGCTTGTCGCCGGTCACGGTGTCTTTGAAGAGGCGGTCGCGGAGTCCGGCGAGCATGGGATCGAGTCCGGCGAAGAATTCTTCCGGCGGAAGTCCGCCCCAGCTCTCGTGCCACATGGCCTTGTGGCCGGCGGCGCAGCGGCTGCGCGCCATCTTCAGCGGGTCGATG
>JAFXYP010000079.1 GCA_017541665.1 Lentisphaeria bacterium
GGTTCCCAGCGGTGCAGACGGCCGAACATCCCGCGGAGGGGTTCCCAGCGGTCCCAGAAGTCGTCGGAGACGCGCCACATGTTCGCGTGACGGTCGGCGTGCTCGCCGTTCTGGATCGGCGTGTCGCCGGGGGAGAGGCTGAGGATGATCGGGCGTCCGCACTTGTCGATTGCCTTGCGGATGCCTTCGATCTCGGCTGTGGCGTACGGACGGGAGAGGTCGTCGATCTTGATGAAGTCGAGTCCCCATTCGGCGAACTGCTCGAAAACGGAATCGTAATACTCCTGTGCGCCGGGCTTGCTCATGTCCACGCCGTACATGTCCTGGTTCCAAGGGCACGTGCTGCGCATGTTCACGATGTCCTGCGCACGGTAGTCCGTGCCTTTGACCTTCGTATTTTCGCGGACGGCCTGGCGCGGGATGCCGCGCATCAGGTGCACGCCGATCTTCAGCCCGCGTTCGTGCATGTAGTCGGCGAGCGGCTTCAGACCTTTGCCGTCCTTCGAGGACGGGAAGCGCCCCGGCGCGGGGATGAACCTGCCGTATTCGTCCATGGCGAATTCGTGCCGGATGTCGCTCTGGAATCCCTTCTGGTTGTCGTTGTACCACTGGTGGTCGATCACGAAGACGTCCCAGCCGTAGGGCTTCAGCAATTTGACCTGGGCTTCCGCCTGTTCCTTCGCCTGCGCTTCGGTCAGGCTGAGTCCGAAACAGTCGAAGCTGTTCCAGCCCATCGGCGGGGTCGGCGCCCAGTCGTGGAAATCGGCCGCGGACAGGCTGGCGGCGGCCGCAAGCGCGACGCCCGCGGCGGAGAGATGACGCATTGAGACTTTCATGGATGTACCTCCAAGTTGAAACCGGTTGTTATGTCATGAGGAAGATTTTCTTTGCGAAAAACGATTTGTCAAGAATATACCATGCAAAAAGAATTCCGCCATATTGGTTTTAGACAAAAGCATACATTTTTTGCTCAATCGTGAGGATAACGAACGATTGACGACGTTAAAAACCGAGGACAAGTCCTCCATGGAAGCAGTGCTGTGGTAGTGCCCGACTACGCTCGGGCACAGAACCAGATTCTAATCAGCCTTCGTATGCTTCGAGAATTCGCAGCCGCAGTAGTTCTGCCGGTAGAGTCCGAGCCTGCGGCAGAGTTCGAGCGACCTCAATCCGCCGCCGCCTTTTTTGAAATCCCACGGCTCGAACGCATCCCAGCGCGCGCCGATTTCATGGATCATACGCGAATCCTTCTGGGGGCCGAGCGTGAGCGTGGTCGTAAAGTGCGCGCCGAGGCGTTCCGCGGCCTCCGCCGTGCGTGTGAGCTGCCACAGGAAGCACCGCCTGCACCGTTCGCCGCGTTCCGGGCAGTTCGGGAAATCCGGCACGACGGACACGAATTCGAGCCAGCCGGCATGGTCCCACGGGTCGGTCTCCACCGGAAGTCCGTAGTAGTCGGCGAGCGTCTTCAGCGCGTCCAGCCGGCGCAGGTATTCCGCCTCGGTATCGAGGTTGGAGTTCGAGAAGAGCAGCGTGATCCTGCGTCCGTCGTCCAGGACGGGCGCGATGCTTCCCGCCGCGCAGGGACCGCAGCAGCAGTGCATCAGGAGCGGGATCGCCGCATCCGTCCGTTTGTTGTGAGGGCAGGGGGTCATGGCAGAATCGTAAGTTTTGATGTTTTGAAAAAAATATAACCGGTTCCGGAGCAAAAATCAAGCAGAAAGGTCGGTTTTCAAAGAGAAATAAAAGAGAAATGAAAGACGGATGCTTGCAAAAATGTGCTTCAGGAAGTATATTAATTCGTCCGTTATTTTGACTGTCGCGAGAACTGGAAAAAACATGGAGTAAAACGGATGCCGGAGCCAACTTACGAAAGCAATTATATTTTCCCCCGGAGAATGCTTTTCTTTCATGCGAACCGTTCGGCCCTGCTGATTCGCGGACTGATTTTTTTGCTGATCGGCCTGGTCGGTCTTTTCCATCCGGTCGGCGGCATGGCTGCCATCACGGTCATTCTGGGCATTTTCCTGCTGCTGGACGCCATGGGCGCGCTTTTTCTGTCGATTGCATGCCGCCTTTTTCTCGGCATTCTCCGGTCGATTCTGCTGTGTGCGTCCGGCATTGTCATGATGATCCGCCCCGTGGAGGCCGACGTGCTGATTGCCGTCGTGCTGGGCGTATGGCTGGTCCTCACCGGGTTCGGACAACTGCTTTCCGCCCGTGTCTCCCCGAGCCGGGCCATTCTGTCCGGCGGCGGCATTTTGTCCATCCTGATCGGGATCCTGCTCGTTGCGGCGCCGTTTGCCGGGCTGATGGCTTTTTCCTGGCTGATCGCGCTCCTGTTCCTGATTTCCGGCGCGGAGATGCTGGCGCTTGCCATCGGCCTGCGGATGCCGGGACCGGATGCGGCGGGGAAAACGAACAAGGACATCGAAGCATGAATTTGAATCGCGGGACCGGACCGGTGCGACCGTGCCGGACGACCGCCGAACATAGGAAACGGAGTTGACGCAATGAAAGACCGGACTTGGGAAAGACTTTACACGATTCCCCAGAAAATGTTTTCTTTTCACGCTTCCCGCCCTGTTCTGCTGCTCCGCGGGCTTGTCCTGTTCCTTTTGGGACTGCTCGGACTGTACAAGCCCGTGTTCATCCTGACCGTCGTCACGATGGTCATCGGCGGCGTCATCCTGCTGTTCGCGATCGCTTCGTTTCTCATGTCCTGGAACAGCGGACGTGTCTCCGCTTCGCTGCTGGTGCTTTTCTTCCTGCTTGCGATTGTCGGCGCCGGACTGCTGATCTATCCCCTGTATTTCGACATGATCCTCATGATCGCGATCGGGTTGTGGCTGGTCTTCACGGGCGTCTGGGGGATCATCTCTGTTCAAAAGCGGTTCGGACAGCTGGTCCTTCCGATGCCAGGGCTGGTCGCGGCCCTGATCGGCATCCTGCTGGTCGTGGCGCCTTTTATCGGTGTTGCCGCCATCTCCTGGACCGCCGCTCTGCTGATGCTTCTTTCCGGCGCGGAAATGCTTCTTCTCGCGCTCGGCGTGGACGCGGGGAAATGGGTGATCCCGGACGGAAAACATAAAGAAAAACGCTGAGCTTTTCCCTGTTTTCTCCCTGCATCCGCCCGATGCGGTCATTCTTTTTCGAATTGCTGATTTGACAGGGGGAAACCGTGTCATTTTTTTTTTGTATTTGTGCCGGGACCCCTTTATTTCTCTTGAAAATATGGATTGTCAGAATTAATCCGACGAAAAGTGAAAAAATCATTGTTTTTTTTCGATTTGATACTTGCTTTTCTAAAAACGGGAGATATATTATTGGGTGTTTTTATTGTAACCCTTTGCAAACTCCTGATAACAACATCCCGTTTCGAAAGGAAAACACCATGCCTGATTTCAAGCAGACCTTCCAGGAAGAAGTGCGCCGTCTGGCCCGCAAGGAATTGAAAGCTCTTGACGAAAAGATCAACGAGCAGAAGAAAACGATCAACGCGCTCCAGAAGCGGATCAATGAACTGGAAAAGAAACAGGTCTCCGCCGCCGCGGCCAAACCCGCCGCTGCTGAAAAAGTTCAGGAAGCGCCTGCACAGGAAGGCCGCAAAGTCCGCTTCTCCCCGAAGTCCCTCGTGAAGTTCCGCAAGAAATATTCTCTTTCCCAGAAGGCGCTCGCCATTCTCCTTGGCGTGACTCCCTTCACCGTCAGCCATTGGGAAATCGGCAAGAACCGTCCGCGCACCGTCCAGATCGAGGCCTTCAATGCCCTCGCGAAACTTGGCAAGCGCAAACTGATCGCCCTCGTGGCGGAGAAAGCCCCCGGCGAACTCTCTATCCAGAAAAAAGCGAAAGCCGCCAAGGCAGGCAAGCTTGCCGCCGCTCCGGCCAAAAAACGCGGCCGCAAAAAAGCGGAAAAAGCAGTGAAGGCAATCAAGGCTCCCAAGGCCGCGAAGGAAAATGCGACCGCCGCTCCTGCCAAGCCGGTCCCGCAGGACAGGAAAGCCTGACATCATTCAGCTTTTTTCTTCCGGACGGACCCAGCGCGGGTCCGTCTTTTTTTGTCGAAAAAAACGATCTCCGCTTGAAAACGAACGAAAACGGCGGTATAGTATTAGGATATACACAATCAACCGAACCTGTTCCCGAATCAACTTTTTAACGATATCTGGAGAATTCCGAAACATGGCAAATCCTGTCAATGTCGCGATTGCCGGCGCCACGGGTGCGGTCGGCGTCGAAATGCTCCTCACGCTTGAGAAGCGCAATTTCCCTGTCAAGAACCTGAAACTCCTCGCCTCCGCACGTTCCGTCGGCAAGACGTTCCAATTCCACGGCGAGACCATCGCGGTCGAAGAGATGACCGAAGACTCGTTCAAGGGTGTTGATATCGCCCTCTTCAGCGCCGGCGCATCCATTTCCAAGCAGTTCCGCGCGGCCGTCACGGCTGCCGGCGCCGTCATGATCGACAACTCCAGCGCGTTCCGCATGGAAGACGACGTGCCGCTGGTCGTGCCCGAAGTCAATGCCGCGGACGTTTTCCTGCACAAGGGCGTCATCGCGAATCCGAACTGCACCACCGCCATCATGTGCGCCCCGGTCTGGCCGCTCCACAAGGCCAAAGGGCTCCGCCGCATGGTCGTCTCCACCTACCAGGCCGCGTCCGGCGGCGGCGCAAAGGCCATGAACGAGCTCATGGAGCAGACCCGCGCGATCCTCGACGGCAAACCCGCCGAAGTCAAGGTCATGGCGCAGCAGATCGCGTTCAACCTCTTCCCGCACATCGACGTCTTCCAGCCGAACGGCTACACCAAGGAAGAGATGAAGATGGTGAACGAGACGCGCAAGATCATGCACCTCCCGAACGTGAAGATCTCCTGCACCAGCGTCCGCGTCCCCGTGATGCGCGCCCACTCCGAATCCATCAACCTCGAGTTCGAGAACGAGATCACGCCCGAGGAAGCCCGCGCCATCCTCGCCGCCGCGCCCGGTGTCCAGCTCCGCGACGATCCCGAAAACAAGATCTATCCGATGCCCATGGAAGCCACCGGCATGTACGACGTGCTGGTCGGGCGCATCCGCCAGGACATCTCCCGCGACGACAAGCGCGGCCTCGACATCTTCGTCAGCGGCGACCAGCTCCTGAAGGGCGCCGCCCTGAACGCCGTCCAGATCGCCGAAGTGCTCGTCAACGGAAAATAACATCCGGGTCTGCCGAAATACACTTTTCGGCTCGTCCGTTTCATGCCGTTTCCATTCTCTCAAAGGTGGAAACGGCTTTTTCGGTTTCTTCAAGACCTGTTTTTTCGGGGAAAACGTTTCGTTAACGTTTCGAAACGCGCTTTTTCTCTTTTTTTGTGTATACGAAAGCGTTTTTTCGTTTGCCGGAAATTGATTTCCGGGACAGAACGTGTATATTAGTGCTTTGAAAAGAGCCGGACGATTCATTTCCCCGTTTTTTGAACCATCCGGAAAACCTTTTTCAGGAGAGCCCCGCTCATGAACGAACCGGAAATCATACCGGAACAAATGGAAAAGCCGGTCGCTCCGGCGAACTGGATGGACATCGCCCGCCGGCATGTCACCGGTCCCGTTTTCTCGCTCGCGTTCCATATTTTCCTGCTCGTGCTGCTCGGCACGATCGTGATCATCGCGCCGAATGCGGTCAAGGACGACATCGATCCGGTGCAGATCACGGAGCTGGAACCCGTGCTGCCTCCGCCCGAAGAGGAGCCCATGCCGTCCGACATGACCGTGATGGACACGTCCAGCCCGTCGCTGGACCGCTACGATTCGAACGAA
>JAFXYP010000080.1 GCA_017541665.1 Lentisphaeria bacterium
ATTTGTTCTTTCGAATCTGATTCCATCCTTATGATCGGGTTAGGTGTCATCGTGCCAGAAATGGCAGGAATCCTTTTTTCCCTCCCGGCATGGAAATAGAAAAAAACCTCCCCAGCAGACTCCCCCCCATCGCGTTCTTCCTGCTCAACCGCTGACTTCCTTCCCGGAGCCTGCCGGACAGCAAACTCAAGTGCCGAATGACGAATTTCCGGTATTATTGCCACTTTTTCTTCATTTGAATGCTCAGGCGAATCAGCCCGGGATCATTCCGCGCCAAGTTGTCTGAGCGCGAACCTCGCCTCCGCGTCGCCCTGTTCGGCGGCCATTTGGTACCACTTTCGTGCCTCTTTCAAATCCCGTTTGCCGCTGGCTCCGGATTCATAGAAAAAGCCGAGATTGAATTGCGCATCGACCAACCCCTGTTCCGCGGCTTTCCGCCACCATTTTTCAGCTTCCGTTTTGTCCTGTTTGACACCTTCGCCGCTGAGATAGGCCACCCCGAGATTATATTGCGCCTTTGCATAGTCCTGTTCAGCAGCTTTGAGATACCACTTCACGGCTTCAGTCAAGTCTTTTCCGATGCCGGTCCCTTCACTGTAGGCCCCGCCGAGATTGTATTGCGCCTGAGCGTCGCCCTGTTCGGCGGCTTTCCGATACCACTTCACGGCTTCAGTCAGGTCGCGTTTCACGCCCTGTCCCGATTCGTAGCAAACGCCGAGCGCGGTTTGCGCCTGCAGGAGCCCCTGTTTGGCGGCTTTCCGATACCACTTCACTGCTTCGGCCGGGTCGCGGGCGACACCTTCCCCATAAAAGAAGGCAAGCCCCAGATTGAACTGCGCTTCGGCATAGCCCTGTTCGGCGGCTTTGCGATTCCACTTCGCGGCTTCAGCTTTGTCCTGCTTTACGCCGATACCGTCATAATAGCAGGTCGCAAGATTGGACTGCGCTTCGGCGTTGTCCTGCTCAGCGGCCGATGTGAAATACTTTGCCGCTGTTTCAAAATTCTGCGCATCAAAAGCAGCATTGCCGGCGTTCAGTTCCGCGAGAATTGCCTCCTCGCTCTTGCCGCACCCGGTGAAGACGGCCACCGTCAGGAAGAGTGCCGAGGATAGCGATGAAAAGATTTCTGCTCATTTTCGTATTCGACATCATTTCAGCCCTTTCACGGTGTTGCTGATGGAGGGTTTGAGGAATCACATCTTTATTATACCACGCCCAAGCAAATAATCAAGCGAAAAATGCCGATGATTACCAACATATGCTAAAAAACTCCGAAGAAAGATTTCCCGGTTCTGTTTTTACCTCATTTTCGCCTCATAAACGCCCGAAAATGCCATTCTCCGTTTTTGAGCGGAGAATTTTGCCGGTTGAGGGTGAAAGTGAGAGGATACCTCTCGTTTCCGCTACGAATCCGCAGGCGCAGGGAATGATGTGGTTCTTCTTCGGATTAGTTAAACAATGGATATTGTCCCGTTGCTCCCTGATAAGCTCCAATAGCTGCATTTGCAACTGTCAGGACAAGTCCGATGACGTTCAGGACAATACCGGTTGTGTACTTCTTTCTTACGCCGAGAACCAATCCGACAATGGACACTGGTGCTCCAAACAAAGGAATAAACCAGGCGATTAGGCCGACAAGTCCCAATACGAGGGAAGCAACGCTTTTGTTTTGCTCGTTCGGCCGGTTTGTCGCAATAGCACATCCACACCCCAGGCAAATGGTCTGGTTTGCATTGACTGCCTGGCCGCAGTTGGCACAGAATTTCTTTTCTTGGCCCACGGCAACTCCGCAATGTGTGCAAACCGCCGCATTGTTCGCAATTTCCTGTCCGCAGTTCGTGCAATGCATTTCCTATATCCTCCTTGGTCACAACAGTCCGAAAATGCCGGACTTGATTATTGGGGACCCTCTATCAAATCATTTTTGAGAGAAGGTTCGATGGTTGACGGGTAAGAATCGCCGGATGTGATTCTTCGTTATCACAAATTAATCCGTTTTGTTGGTTTTGTCAAGGATGAAAGGCGAGAAAAAGCGATTTTTTCTTTGTTTTTCGTGATTAAGTTCTCCGTTTATGCGGATTGCAGCTTCAATGTGCAGCGTTTTTTCTGTTCCGATATGCCCAGGCATATTTCCTGACAGAACGCTGGACCCCGGCCTTACGAAACAGAGAGAACCGGCGAGCTTGGCCCGATCTTTTGCGCGAAACGGCGTTCCGCAGGGTATCCATACCCAGAGCAAGGGACGGTGGAATCGTCGCGCAACCCACGCAGTTTGAGGCGGTTTCAGCAAAACAAGAAAGCCTGCGAAATCGTTGGACTTCACAGGCGTTTAAGACAAACTGGTGGAGCATATCGGACTTGAAGTGATGACCAAGACGCGGCTGTCATTGTCTTTTTCTGAGTTCAATCAGGCAGATTGTCATGTCCCATCTGTCCGTTACCCCTTTTTCTCCTGTTTGCCAGTTTATGCCAAGAAACTCCAAAAATAGTTTTTCGTCCACGCATTTATCCAGTTTTACCCCGCATAAAAGTCCGAAAAAGTGATTCTCCGTTTTTGAGCGAAGAATTTTGCCGAAAGCGGGAGAAAACGAGAGGACACCTTTCGCGTTTTGTCCCAATCCGCACCATGTTCAAAATCCGAGGTTAGGAACACGTTTCGAAACCGTTTGTGGCCATTTTTATGCAAATCAGCACGTGTTCCCACTCTCACTTTTGAGGTTAAAGCGGATTGTTGGGCCCGGCAAAAATGCAACTTTTAGAAACGCGCTGTATTTTCGATACATGGTTGTTCTCATAGAATCAGCGCGGATTCTCCGTTTGAGTTCAAATTTGTCAGTGGTCGCGTCCACTCAAAAACGTAGAATTCCCGCGAAGGCGGGTCCGGGAAGGCTCCGAGAAAGCGCGAATTAGAATTCTCCACGGAGAAAAAGAGAAAGATAATAATCGTGCGTTAAGCTCGGATTTTGAGGAGATTGGCGAGAATTAAAAAAAGCACCGTTGAGGAGACAACGATGCTGAAATACAAAACAATGGTCGGGGCGACTGGATTCGAACCAGCGACCTCTAAGTCCCGAACCTAGCGCTCCAACCAGACTGAGCTACGCCCCGAAATGTTCGAATGTATTTAATGTACACCGCTTTCCCGAAAAGTCAAACCGGAATTAAAAAAAAGTCCGCTTTTTCGGTCCTGGCGTTGGGTTGGAGAGGAGAAGAGCAGGCAAACGGTATGGAAAAAGCATCGTTGAACATAAGGCGGACAAGTTCGATTACAGCGGGACCCCGTGGCGGTGAACTGTATCACTCTGCAGGATTGCCGTTCACGACGTCGAAGATTATTCCGTAGTGGCGGCGGATGGGGGCTGCTCACATTGCGGGGGCGCCCTTCACGAGGTCGAAGACTTTTCCATGGCAGCGGGGGCTGATGTTACTTCGCCGGGTCGACTGTTTTGTTGTTGATGATTGTTTCGTGGCGGCGAGGTGGGCGCGTCACTTCGCAGGACCGCCGTTGAGGACGTCGAAGATTATTCCGTAGTGGCGACGGATGGGGGCTGCTCACATTGCGGGGGCGCCGTTCACGACGTCGAAGACTTTTCCGTGGCGGCGGTAGCAGGTCAGACGCTGTTCGAGTTCCGCCAGCGTGAACGGACAGTCCGGGCTGCTGTCATGGTACGCCTTCAGGAACGCCCGGGCTTCATCCGCGGGGAGCTTCAGGTCGCGCAACGGCGTGTACAAGTCGAAAAGGAGGAACTGCATCATCGTCCATTGGAACCGCATCCTGCAGCGCGCGACGTCGATGAAAAACACCTCCATCGACTCCGGGGTCTCTCCCCGGTACAGGATGTTCCGGGGGTGAAGCGCCTTGTGGAAGAAGCCGTGCCGGTGCATTTTCGCGATCTCCGGGGCGATCAGCATGCAGTAGCGCCGCCGCATCGCCGCATCGCCGTGCCGCCTGCCGCCGGGCATAAAGTCGGTTCCGTCGCGCGTGTTTTCGATGAACCGCGTGATGATGAAGGAGTTCAGGATCCTCCAATGGTGCCTGCGGGTCTCGCCGAACGCCAGCACCTCGCCCGCAGGGATCCCCAGCCTCGCGATCGCCTGGTAGTTGCGCCATTCGCGCCCGGGGTGCGACAGGTTCAGGATGTAGCGGGAGGGGGCTTTCCCCTCGCAATGCTTGTATGCCACGACGCCGCGTCCGTCCGGGAGCTCAACACGCCAGACCTGTTTCCCGCTGCTGTCCGTCAGCAGATTTCCAGCATTGCGTGCCTCAGGGTGTGCCTGAATCCACGCCAGGTCCTCCTCGAAGCCTTCGGCGCACCAGTTGGCCGGATAGAGAAACCGCAGCGGCAGGCGCCACGGGGAAAGCGGATCGGTAAAAATGTTCATTTCGGAGTCTCTTGTTTTTGAGCGGAACCGGATGCGAGACATTGGTGTAATTTGAGGATGCGGAATCTGATTCTCGATTCCGGTGAAAAACCGATATAAATTACTCTTTTTTTCCGATTTTTCAAATAATCGGTCAGCATTTTTCCCGGAAAAGATGGAAATCCGACAGGATGCCGACTTGCGACCTGAGGTAAAAAAACGCCCCGGGGATGCCGGGGCGATGAGCCTGAAAGAACATGTAGATTTCCGGTTTTGTCTGAGCCGGGTGACCGGCGCCGCACGCTCACTCGGCATCTTCCGGCCAGTCCTCCGTGCGCATGATGATCGGCATGGAGAGGGCGTTCGGCTCGGCGTGGGCGCAGTTCTGGTAGTAGATCACGCGCTTTTTGGCGGGGGCGTTGTTGAAGAGCACGGCGACGCCGGACGGCTGCGCGACGTAATCGCCGAGGCCGGCGCGCACGATGTCAACCAGGCAGGCCGCCGGGGCGCGTTTAATGAAGTTCACGGGGTCGAAGTAGTCGAGTCCGGGCTGATAGTCCGGGCCTGTGCCGCGCTGGCGACCCGCTTTTTCGCCGCCGACGTCCGTGCACCACGGCATGCCGATCTCGGCACGGGTGATCTCCGGGACGAGCCCGGCCGCCCAGGCCGCCTGAAGGCCACCCTGGCTGTAGCCGACCACGCCGAGGTCCCTGCCGTTCCACGCCGTCACCGTCTTGATGAAATCGAAGGCGCGAATCGTGCGAATGGCCATGTAGCGGAAATAGGCGGTGTCCGGGTTCTTGTTTTCGGCGTTGTCGTAGGCGTAGTGGCCGAGCTTCGCGCGGATTCCGTCGTAGTAGAATTTCGGCTGGCTGAGCTCGATCCCGTGCGCGTTGACGTCGAAATAGACCATGCCTTCCACGCCGTCGGGAACCTCCTGGTCGCGCACTCCGTACGCCTGGAAATGCACCTTCGCGGGCAGGGATTTCGCCTCGGCGCCGCTCGGGATGATGAGGTAGCCCGTCACGGGGCGCGGCCCGGCGCACGGCACCTTTACCTCGTAGGCGTCGAACCCGTCCTGTTTCGCCTTGATTTTCTTGATCTCGGGGAGCATCTCCACCTCGGCGAGCAGTTTCTTCTGTTTCGCCCAGTATGCGTCGAAGTCCTCGGGTTCCGGCACGGCCTGCGCGAGTTTTTCGATCTCCGCGCCCGCGCCGCCGTCAAACGTGCTCTTCAGGTCGTGTCCGGCCTCGTCCTCGAGCGATGCCTCGATGCGGACGAATCCGGGGCGGTCGATGGAGGTCACGAGCGAGACGGCCTGGTCCGCCGAGATCTCGGTGCGTCCGCTCTCGGTCTTGCCGTCATCGCCGGAACGTTTCCATTTCAGGAAGAGCTTTCCCTCGACGGGCGTGCCGGCGAGCTTGTCCACGGAGAACATGAACTTCATATCCTCCCCGACTTTGTAGCAGACCGCGGGGGTGGCGTCCTCCGAATCGTCCTCGATCAGCACCAGCCGGAAATCGCCTGCCTTCACCGGCGCGGCCGCCACGACGGCTGTTTTTTCCTCCGTCTTGACCTCGACCGCCGGGACGGTTTCGACGACCTCCGGCGTCACCACGACTTCCTGGATGACCTCCGGCTCCGTGACGATCTCATACGTGCGCGGGACCACGATCACACGGCCATGGCTGCTCGGCCACGGATCATAGAACGGATAGCCGGGACGCACGATCACCGGTCCGCCGCCGGGAGCGGGCGCCGGAGGCGGCAGCGGGTCGATCGGGATGCCGGGGCGCGGGTCGGGACGGCCGGGGATGACGACTGCGCCGCCGATGCGGCGTTCGCCGGGGATCGCACCACCGGGACGACCGCCGGGAATTGCGCCGCCGGGCTGGCGGGAGACGGATCCGCCGGGCTGACCGCCGGGTTGACGGGAAATGCTTCCGCCACCGGGGCGACCGCCGGGCTGACTGCCACCGGGGCGACCGCCGCCGCGTCCCTGTGCGAAAAGTGTGGTTGCGGGAATCATCAATGCCGCGAGAAAGAATGCTGTGCAGTTTTTCATAGCAGGGGGTTCCTTTCTGTCGTTCTGACCGTCCTGATGCCGTTTTCGAGCGTCCGGGAGCATGTTTCCGATATAACCGGATCGCTTCGTTCTGATCAAATAACGCTTCGTAATATCGAAATATTGTATAATCCGAATAAAAATCCTTCTTTTTTTTGCCCCGGCCTGTTTTACTTGCGGCGGGGCGGTTGAAGTTCGTCATACATGGCGCGGAAGAGTTCCCGCAGAAAATCCCCGTTGTCGACGTCTTCGACCAGCAGCATCTCCTTCGCCCCCGGGTAGGGCAGCTCGCGGGGCGCGTCCTGCATGAGGGAAAGCGCGGCGGGGACGGGTTTGACGAGCAGACGGTCGTCATAGATCCCGCCGACGACCCTGCCGCGGAAATACAGGATGTATTCGCCCATCATCGCACGGGCGGCGATCCCGTCCAGCCCGGAGAGCTGGTCCAGGACGAATGTCAGGTATTCCTTGCTGGATGCCATGAGGTGTGCCTTATTTCCCTGTGAGGTGAAAAAAGCCTGTTCCCGACGGGTTGCGGCCGGAAGAATGACCGCCCGCAAGAACAGGCTCTGTGTTTGATCCGCTCGGGCGGACCGCCGCCGCTCAGAAGCGGATGACGGTCATGGTGTTGGCGGGGAGGTTCACGACGAACTTCTCGCCGAGGCGGATGTAGTTATGGGTGAGGCTGTAGTCCTTTCCGGTGAAGGTCGGGCCGGTGAGGACGGTGCGTTCGGCTGAGGCGGGGATGCCCTTGGCGTTGTCCAGCGTCACGGTGACGGAGACGGGACGGTCGAGCGTGTTGACGTACTTCAGGACGACGTCGCCGTCATCGGTGCGGACGGCGGAGGCGGCGACCCGGAGAGCCTGGCGGCGGTCGAGTGCGTTGCCGAAGTCAAGGGTATTCCTGATGTAGTCGGTCCCGGCGTTTGTTCCGAAGAGCTTCTGGACCTCATAGGTCGTGGTCTTGTCGATTTTCGTGTTCGAGAAGTAGATCATGTTCGGGGTCCACTGCATGTGGCCGTGCTTGCCGAGGAGCGGCGCATAGGAGGACATCAGGACGACGTCGCCGTTGCGCTCGACGCCGGTCAGGAAGATGGCCTCGTCGAGGGCGGTCTCGATGGTGTTCGGGCGCGGATTGCCCCTTGCGTGGGCGGCGTATTCGCCGGCGTAGACCTTCGGGCCTTTGCGGTCGTAGTTGTCGTAGCGGTGCTGCGCGCTGTTCACGAACCAGTTCGGATCCCTGTAGAAGTGCTCGTCGACGATCGGGACGTTCTCCTGGCGCGCGAATTTCCAGCCCTCGTCGAAGTCGCCGCCGTCCGCGCCGGGGCCGACCGTGCCGACCACGACGATCTCGGGATGCTTGGCCTTGAGGGCGTCGTTGACCATTTTGAAACGGACTTCGAAGGCGCTGGAGATCTGCTCCTCGTTGCCGAGGCCGATATACTTCAGGCCGAACGGCTTCGGATGGCCCATCTTCGCGCGGAGGGCGCCCCACTTGGTGGAGGTGTCGCCGTTGGCGAATTCGACGAGGTCGACGGCGTCCTGGACGATGCGGTCCATCTGGTCCATCGGGACGGCCTGCTGGCGGCCGGCGAACTGGCAGTCGACGCCGACGGTGATGATCGGGAGCGCGTAGGCGCCGATGTCCTCGCAGAACTGCATGTATTCGAAGTAGCCGAGGCCGCGGGTCTGGTGGTAGCCCCAGCGGTTCTTGATCGGCTTGCGTTCTTCAAGCGCGCCGACGGAATCCTTCCAGTAGTAGCAGTCGTCCTGCCAGCTGTTGCCGTGCGCCACGCAGCCGCCGGGGAAGCGCACGAACTGCGGCTTCAGGTCGGCGAGCGTCTGGGCGAGGTCCTTGCGGAGGCCGTTCTTGCGGCCCATGAAGGTATCCTGCGGGAAGAGGGAGACCATGTCGACGGCGGCCGCGGCATTGGCGGTGAGGGGCTTCAGGTAGAACTTGCCGCAGGCGTCGGCGGCGGAGTTGCCGTTGGAGGCGGTGAGGACGACGGAGAGCTTGTCCCACGTCTTGGACTTCACGTCGATCGTCTTGGAGTCGAGGACGTCGCCGGTGTCGGAGAGCAGGCCGACTTCGATCTTGACGGGCGTGTCGCCCTGCTGGCGCGCGAACATGGAGAAGTCGTATTTCGCGCCCTTTTCGTAGCGGAAGCCGTCGAATCCGACGTTGACGAGGCGCGGGCCAACCGCGTCGACGGAGATCACGCCGTAGTGCGGATTGTTCGCGTGGATCGGGTCGGTGGTGGCGATGTCGAATTTCATGCCCTGGCCGTCGACGGTCCAGAACGTCTTCGCATTCCATCCGCCCGCGTCCGCCGGGGTGCACTCGAAGTCGCGGTTCGCCACGAGTTCGGCATACAGGCCGCCGTCCGCGCCGTAGTTGATGTCCTCGAAGAAGATGCCGAACATGGTGTCGGAGATCTTCAGCGTGTCGGACATGTTCACGGTCATCGTGCCTTTGGTCTCGGCTTCGGGATCGGGATCCGGGACGGGGAGGGAGTTGCAGGCGGCTGCCCCGAGGGCGATGGCGGCCAGTGCGAGGAGCATGCTTCCGGTCGTTTTACGGTTCATGGGGGGTGTTTCCTTGGAGTTGGTTGTTTCGGGCTTGGCCCGGTATTGTTTTCGGTGCAAATGTCCTGTCAAAGGTAAATATACACACAAAAACAGCAGAATCAAGCGGCAAAACGTAAAAAGCTCAATCTTTTAGTTCTGAAGCTTCCGCATCGGTGGAGAGGTTTGCTTCCGTGTCGGGAATGGGAGCTGCTTCCATGAGCTCGGAGACGGCCTGTGCCGCCTCGTTTTCGTTTTGCGCGGCCGGTCGGTGATTGAAGAGGAATCCGTAGGGAAGCAGGATCAGGATCAGCAGAACGGTGACCATGGCCGCGCGCAGGACCGCCGCGGGGAGCCGGGACGGGAGCTCGCGGTTGGCTTCGAGGCGCTCGGACATTTCGTCCCACAGCAATCCGGGCAGCACGCCCGCGATCCCCGCCACGGGTTCGAACCACGTCCCGGCGATCTCTCTGTTCAGCCAGTCCGCCGTGTCCGCGAAGGGAGGCAGGCAAAGGAACGCGAACGCAAGCGCGGGAAACGTGCAGAGTATGCCCCACGGCATCAGCCACGGCAGCAGGGACGTGTATTCCTTCCGCACGGTGCGGCGCAGGGCCGCCGCCGCGGCCACGGATACGGCCGCCACGAAGAGCGTCGGGAAAAGGCATGGATGGATCGTCATGTTCGGCTTCTGTCCGGGGAGAGGGGCGGCGAGGCGGGGAAATGCCGTCGCGTTGATCGTTGAAGTCAAAAAAAGTGAGACAGCAGGGAAAAAGGGAGGGTAAAACCCTGCTGCCTCAGGAGTGCGGAATTGTCTGGCGCTTTCCGTCCGCTGCCGAGGAGATCGCTTCGGTCGCGTTCACCGGGCGAAAACCGCCACCATATACTTTACGCTTTTTCCCGCGAAAATCAAGCCGTCCCCGGAAAAAAGCCGGAAAAATGCCCGACGGAATGGTGATGTCCCGTATGTGGAGGGCAGGAAAAAACCGTCCGGGCCGGGAAGGCTCGAACGGTTGAAGAAACAGAAGAATCTGTTGAAGAACAGATAAACTGTCAGGCTTAGCGTGCGTAGTATTCGACGACGCGCATGGACTCGACGGAGAAGGGGATCGCGTCGATGGTGGGCATGCTGACGAGCTTGATCTTGAGCTGTTCCTTGTCGACCTCGAAATAGGCCGGGGCCTCGGCGGTAACGGCCTTGGCGATCTCGGCGATCTTCGGGGACTTCTCGGCGTTGATGGAGATGACCTGGCCGGGCTTCACGATGTAGGAGGCGCGGTCGACGATCTTGCCGTCAACGAGGATATGGCGATGGCTGACGAACTGCTTCGCGGCGAAGATGGTGGGTGCGAAACCGGCGTGGTAGACGATGCTGTCGAGGCGGGTTTCGATGCGCTGCATCATGATCTCGTTGGTCTTGCCTTCGATGCGCTTGGCATAGAGGTAGATGGCGCGGAGCTGGCTCTCGGTGAGCGCGTAGTGGGCTCTGAGTTTCTGCTTTTCGAGGAGCATTTCGCCGTAGGCCGTGAGTTTCTTGCGGTGTGCGTTCTTGCCCTGGAGACCGGCGGCGTAGGTACGGGCGCGGCCCTTCACGGTGGGGCAGTTCGGCATGTTCCAGATGCAGTAGCCGATGCGGCGGCAGATTTTGTGTTTTGCTTGACCTTGTTTCATCCCATGTATCCTTTCTGAAAGGGTTTGAGTAACAGTGCGGCAGGCGTCAAGCTCCAGTATCCCGGGGGCCTGCCGTACAAACGAAAGTCTTATAATATACAGCCTTCCGCGGAAAAATCAAACCGGAATCGCAAAAAAACATGCTGCCGGACGGCGTTTGAGGCGGAGAAAACCGTCGCACCGACAGCGAGGAACCGTCGCAAAACGGCCCGAAACAAGGAGAAACGACCCGCCGCAAACGGAATGCAAGGTGCAAAATGCAGGGAACGAAAGACGGAACGCGACTTGAAAACGCGCGGACGGAATGGTATAGTAGAGCCTCTTCCGCCGGGAGTCGCGGACAGGGACTTGTCCCCGGCGCCTTTGATATCATCCCCCCGGAACGTTTTCTGCAAATGATATTCCGTTATGGCCGTAGGCGGCTGAACGCGGGGACCTTGAAATCCCCGCTACTTTTTTTCTTCAAAAAAAATCGGATAAAAACGGATCCCGAGCTCATAAACGACCATGAAGATCAAGGCGAAGAAAGCGACATCCGAAAGATCGTTTTTGAACAAAAAATAAGTAAGCGCGGCAAGACCGACAATGGCAAAAATGTTTTTCATGTTCGCCTCCTTACCTGGTTTGGCATAATACAGCCTGGCAAAACATAAAAAAACAAGCGCGTTTTTTTGTTTTTTGGATGCGGATCATCAAAAAAAAGCGTTTT
The DNA here is from genome assembly GCA_017541665.1 of Lentisphaeria bacterium. Lineage (GTDB taxonomy): Bacteria > Verrucomicrobiota > Lentisphaeria > Victivallales > UBA1829 > UBA1732. The sequence continues at coordinate 11,370 of JAFXYP010000080.1, forward strand.
ATGCTTGAAAGTTGCTCATTTTCCCATTATATTATTTAAATTTTCTTAGTCAGGAGCGGTATCAAAGGCAAAGCGTACGGTTCGAAAAGAATGAAGCTGGATTTGGTCAAAAACACGAAAAGGAATGTTGTTGCGGGGAGTATCAACCAGGTATTCCAGCTGCTGTTTCCGTTTCTGAACAGGACGCTTTTCCTTTTGCTGCTCGGCCCGGAGTATTTGGGGCTGAACGGGCTTTTTGCATCCATTCTCGGCGTCCTTCGCCTGGCGGAATTCGGTTTCGGTTCCGCGGTGGGATGCTCCATGTTCAAACTGGTTGCGAGGGATGACCGCGAGCAGATCTGTGCCTGCCTTCGGTTTTTCCGGACTCTTTACCATTGGGTCGGCATTTGCATCTTTGCTGCCGGGCTTTGCCTGCTGCCGTTCATCCGTCACATCATCCACGGGGATGTGCCGCCTGGCATCAATATCCATGTGCTTTACCTGATTCATCTTATCAACACGGCCGCCGGGTATTTCTTTTTCGCCTATCGGGGCTGTATTCTGACGATCCATCATCGCGGAGATGTCCTTACCAACATCAACACGAGCATCTCCGTCGTGCAGTATATTACAGTGGCACTGATTCTGATATTCACCCGTAGTTATTATTTCTATGTCATTGCCACGGTGATATTCACGGTCATATCCAATCTGCTGATCCTGTTTGAGACAAGGCGGCTTTTCCCGGATATCGAACCGCACGGCGAACCGAGACGCTCGTTGCGGCATCGGATCCTCATGGATGCCAGGTCGGTTTTCCTGCACAAGATCGGCGCTGCGGTGCTGAATTCTTCCGACAACATCGTAATATCCTCTTTCCTCGGACTTGCGGCGATTGCGGTTTTCGGGAATTACAACTTCATACGCCTGACCGTCGCCGGTTTTGTCGGTATCATGGCGAGGTCGATCCGGGCGGGAATCGGGAATCGGATTCACACCGACACGAGAGAAAACAACTTCGTGCTGTTCATAAGGCTTCACAGACTGTCGATGATCGGGGCGGTCTGGAGCATGGCGATCATGGTCGCCCTTTACCAGCCGTTCATGCGGATTTGGACGAAAGACGACCCCGAGCTCATACGGCATCTTCTTACTCCTTTGCTGATGGCGGCCTGTTTCTTCGTGCAGCAGGCGCGCCAAATGCTGCTGGTTTTCAAGGAGGCGGCCGACATTTGGCGCCAGGACCGCTGGAAACCGCTCTGTTCGGCGTGCCTGAACCTCGGATTGAACATACTGTTTGTCATCGTCTTCCCGGAAGGCTATAAGCTTGATGGCGTGATTCTTTCCACTGTTCTGGCAGTCTCGCTTGTCGATGCGCCATGGGAGACCTATATCATGTTTACCCGTTTTTTCAATGCCGCGCAGGCGCAGAGCTATTTGAAGTTGCAGGCAAGATTTCTTCTGATTGCGGTTCTGATGTCTGTCGCCGCGTGGTACGGGGCGAATGCCGTGCCGATCGAAGGCCTGTCCGGACTGCTGGCAAAAGGATGTGTCTCAGCCGTAATATCCGGGGGCATGACGCTGGCGATCTTCCATTCCGACATCAAAGCCCTGGCGGAAAGCCTTTTGAACAAAAACAGGGAAGCCCTGTTTCATCCGCCTCAGGAATGAAGGATCCTTTCATCCGCTCTGTTTCCATGGCCTTTTTTGTCTGACGGGATATTTTGCCCTGCCGGATTCTTTGGAAAACCGGCGGAAAACAGTCTGATCCGAATAGCGGCATGACGGTCAGCAGCCCGGCATTTTGAGCTTTTTGGGCGGTGCCACGGTATAGCGGGTATAATCCGGGAGGTTCGGATCCCGCTTGAGGATGCGGTTCAGGACTTCGGTGCATTTCCCGCAGTGCGTGCAGTCGGCGGCGCAGCGTCCGGCGATCTTCCCTTCGCTCCATTCCTTCGGGAACGACTTGTTGTCGAATATCTTCGTGCGGATGAAGAAATGGAATCCGGGATCCAGGATATGGAGCAGATTTCCGTCGAAGGAGCCGGAGGTGTATGCCTTCAGGATCAGGTCGGGGAAATCCGCTTCGCGCGTGGAGAGCTTGAAGACGGAGACATACGGATCGTAGCGGTGCAGGTCCTCGGGGCGGATCCAGCTGGCCCGCAGGATCTCCTCGTATTTTTCCTCCAAAGCCAGGGAAGCGCACAGGGTCGGCTGCATGCCGATGTGGATCATTTCCTCGTGGATATGCGTGAAGGTGTGTGCCAGCAGGGTCTCGTGGAACGTCTGCCAGGGGCAGTAGCGCAGGCATCCGCTGTTCGCCAGCATGCAGATCTTCTTGCCGTTCTTTTTTCCCCAGTCGGCAAACACCTTCATCGTCGGCAGGTCGCGCTGGACGTCGCGGCAGACATAGAACGAATCGAATTCGCGGGAGACGTATTCCATCGCGAGCGTGGAGTTCAATCTCATGTTCACGCTGGCACGGCAGTCAAAGTCCGCTTTGTATTGTTTTGCGACGACTGCGATGAACGGGGATGTGGTGGTGATGATGTCCGGCAGGATGCCGGCTTTTTCCATGATTTCGAGATTGGCGAAGAGATCCTGCCTCTGCTCGTTCGTAAACGCCTTGTCTCCGTAGCAGGTCGCATTCACCAGCAGGTCCAGCCCCATTCCCTTCGACCGGCAGAACCGCATGTCGTCGATGATCTGTTCCCGGAGGGGGGCCGGGTCGCCGTGGAGTTCGCGGGCGGAGAGCAGGCCCGGCCATGGGAAATAGACTTCCTGAAGGAACGGCGCGTATTGTTCCGCGAGGTCGCGAAACGAGAATCCGCAACGGATCCCGAAGAAATACCCGAATGCGAATTTCCGCCTGTTGTTGCGCATGCCGGTTTCCGGCTTGTGCCCGGACGCCGGGGCGGGATTCGGGTTCGAATTGGCGGTTGGCCGGTTCATGGCTGTTGTCCTTTCCCGTCCGAGAAGCTCAGGCCGGAAATGCTCTTCTTTTCCGGTGCGCGCAGATAAAAGCGGTTGACCAGGGAGAATCCGTCCATGCGAGTGTCGTGGTTGACGTCATATTTCAGAAGCGTGGCCAGCAGTTGTTCGCATTTGCCGCAGTGCATGCAGTTTTCCGCGCATTTCCCGGCGATGCCGCTGGTCACCCAGTCGGCGGGGAAGGACTTGTTGTCGATCCGGTACGGACGGAATCCGAACGCGTGGATCGGGTCCATCAGTCGGAGCAGGTTGCCGTCGTAGGAGCCGTTCACATAGGCCTCCACGATCTCAAGCGGGAACTTTGCTTCGCGGGTCGACAGCTTGATTGTCTCGAGCTCGGGTTCGAAGACGTGGATGTCTTCCGGGCGGATCCATGTGCAGCGCAGGAAATCCGCAAATCTCTTTTCCTGGGAGATTATGCAGTTGCAGACCAGCTCAAGGTTCAGGTTCATGTTCACCATTTCCTGCAAGGCGTCGGAGAATTTGTGAGAGAGCATCGTTTCATGGAAGACCTGCCAGGGGCAGTTCCGCAGGCATCCGCTGTTTGCCAGCATGCAGAGTTTTTTGCCGTGGTTTCTGCACCAGGCGGCCATCGTGCGAAACGTCGGCAGGTCGCGCTGGACATCGCGGCAGATGTAGTAGGAATCGTAGAGCGGCGCGAGGTATTCCAGAGCGAGGGTGTTCCGCAGGCGCATATTGACGGAGGCGCGCACCTCGATGTCGGGGAAAGTCTTCTTGAAGAGCTTCGCGATGTACGGCGAGGTGGTCGTGACGATCTCGGGATAAAGCCCGATCTTGTCGAGGTGCCGGATGATCCCCGTTATCTGCAGGCGCTGTTCCTCCGTAAAAGCCTTTTCCCCGTAACATGTCGCGTTCGCCAGGATGTCCAGCTTCATGCCGTGGGTGCGACAGTATTTCAGATCTTCGACGATGCGGGCTTCATTGTCCGGCTCGTATTTCTTCGCTCTGGCGTTCGAAAGGCCGGGCCAGGGGAAATAGACCTCACGGAGCCTGGGCGCGAACTTTCTGGCAAGTTCGGCGAAGGATCCGGGGTCGTCCGGGCTTTTCGTCAGGAAATACCCGACGGCGAATTTCGTTCTGTTGGTGTTCTTGTTCATCGTACAGCTGAACTGCCGGTTTCGTGAGGATTGGTCTGTCGCGTGATATCTGTATCTTTCCGCTTCAATTAATGTAACCCGGCTCTGTTCTTTGTCAAGTTTCGTTTCCCGAAAAAGCACGAAAAAAAGGATGTTTTTCCAAAAAACAATCCGGACATGCCGTTTGCGTTTTTTTGAAAAAAAACGGATTCACGTTTGCAATCCCGCTTTTTTTCTGCTATATTATATTCAACTCGCAGTTCGTTCCCGTTTTTCCTCATTTGAAAGGGTTTTCGAAATGAAATTTGCTTTTCTTGCCATTTTTTCTGCCATGATCCTCGCATTCGCCTCCGGATGCTCTTTCCTGGCCCGCGGCGAACAGATCATCTCCGTTACGGTCACGCCGAGCGACGCCTCCGTCATCGCGAACGGCGTGGAGTACCACCATCTTTCGCCCATGTTCATCGAAGTCCCGACCAGGGATGCGCTCCTGATCACGGCGTATAAGCCGGGATACCGCACCGCATTCTACGCAGCCGACAGCGAGCTTACTTTCACCGGCAAGCTTGATGCGATCGGCGGCATTCTCATCCTGCCTGCCGCGGGTCTGCTTTCCAACGGAGCATGGAGATTCACGAACAGCAACATTGAAATCAACCTTCAGCCGCTTCCGGATGCGGAGGAATCCTCCATTGAACAGGAAGCGACCCAGCGCAAACGCCAGGAAGTCGCCCGCGAGCTTCACGACCAGACTGTCAAACTTCCGGCCGTTTCCCCGACCGACGCCACCTCCAGGACGTCCGACGCCCGCAGCGTGGACCGGCACGGCGAGTCTGTGGTCAGCCAGGAACCGCTTGACAGGCAGCCCCCCGCGAATCCGGACGAGATCACGGTTGAATCGAACTGACCTGCGCTTCGCATTCCCCGAACGCAACCCGGAAACATGTTTTTTCGGCGCCGGAGGTTCCAGTGGACTTCCGGCGTTTTTGTCAATCTCCCCGATGCCGACCGTCCGGTCCCGGACAAAACGCTATCCTTTCCCCTGAACTCAACGGAGGCTCATGATGCTCACCATACAGGAAATCCGGTCCCTTGCCGCAAAGAGAATACTTGTCCTGGACGGCGCCATGGGCACAATGCTTCAGGCCGGCCATCCGACCGCGGGGGATTTCAACGGCGGCGAATTCGCATCGCATCCGGTCCCTCTGACCGGCGACAACGACGTGCTGAACATCACGCGTCCCGACCTGGTGAAATCCGTCCACCGCGCCTATCTTGAGGCCGGGGCGGACATCATTGAGACCAACACGTTCAATTCGAACTACTTTTCCCAGCTTGACTACGGCCTGCAGGACCGTGTGTACGACCTGGCGTTCGCCGGGACGCGCAACGCCAGGGAAGTCGCCGACGAATTCACCGCCCGCGATCCTTCCAAACCGCGCCTCGTCGCCGGAAGCATCGGCCCCACCGGGCGCACCGCGGGGATGTCCTCCGATGTCGAAGACCCCGCTGCCCGCAATGTCACGTTCGACGAGCTCGCCGCCACTTACCGGACGGCCATGGAGGCCATGCTGGACGCCGGGGCGGACCTTTTCCTGGTCGAGACCGTGTTCGATACGCTGAACTGCAAAGCCGCGCTGTTTGCCGCGGAGGATGCGATGGCTTCCCGCGGACGCGACGCGCCCGTGATGGTCTCCGCCACGCTCAGCGACGCCAGCGGACGCCTGCTTTCCGGCCAGTGCGCCGAGGCGTTCCTGATCTCCGTTTCCCACGCACGCTGCCTTTTCTCGGTCGGATTCAACTGCGCCCTCGGCGCGGAGGAGCTCCGCCCCCACATCGCCGAAATGGCTGCGAAATCCCCGTTCCTGGTCAGCGCGCATCCCAACGCCGGACTGCCCGACGTCGAAGGAAAATACACCCAGACGCCGGAACAGATGGCGACCGTGATCCGTTCGCTTGCCGAGGCCGGCCAGCTCAATATCGCGGGCGGCTGCTGCGGCACGACTCCCGCCCATATCGCGGCCATCGCGAAGGCGCTTGACGGCGTCGCCCCCCGCGTCCCGCCGGTTCCGCCGCGGCTCCTGCGTCTTTCCGGGCTCAACGCCTTCACCGCCTCGCGCGACAGGAATTTCATCAACATCGGCGAACGCACCAATGTGGCAGGATCCCGGAAGTTCCTGAACATCGTGAAGGCGGACGACATGCCCGGCGCCATGGCGATCGCGCGCCACCAGATCGAAAACGGCGCAGCCATCATCGACATCAACATGGACGACGCCCTGCTCGACGCGCCCGCCGCCATGAAACGTTTCCTGTTGTACGCTGCGGGCGAGCCCGACATCGCCGCCGTCCCGTTCATGGTCGATTCCTCGAACTGGACGGTCGTCCGCACCGCGCTCCGCTGCATTCAGGGGCGCTCCATCGTGAACTCCATTTCCCTCAAGGAGGGCGAGGAGCCGTTCCTGGCGAAGGCGCGCGAGCTCCGCCGCCTCGGCGCCGCCGTCCTCGTGATGGCGTTCGACGAGAAAGGACAGGCCGACCGGTTCGAACGCCGCATCGAAACGCTCTCGCGCTCCGTGAAGCTCCTGACGGAACAGGCCGGATTTGCCGAAGAGGACATCGTGCTGGATCCGAACGTGTTTGCCGTGGCGACCGGCATCGCCGGGCACGACGACTACGCGGCCGACTTTATCCGCTCCGTGGCCGAGCTCCACAGGCGGTTCCCGCTCTGCGGCATCAGCGGCGGCATCAGCAACGTCTCGTTCTCGTTCCGCGGCAACGACCTCATCCGCGGCGCGATCCATACCGTTTTCCTCAAGCACGCCATCGACGCCGGCCTGACCATGGGCATTGTGAACTCCGCCCAGCTCGGCAACTACGACATGCTGCCCGCCGACCTCCGCGATGCCGTCGAGGCCGTAGTGCTCAATACTTCGCCCGGGGCAGGGGAACACCTCCTCGAACTCGCCGCGTCCATGAAGAACGCTGCTGGCGCCGCCTCGAAATCCGATGCGGAAACCGCCCCGGAATGGCGTTCTCTCCCGCTCGCGGAGCGCATCGCCGCCTCCCTCGTGCGCGGCGACGACTCCTTCGTCGACGCCGATATGGCGGAAGCGCTCGCGGCGTACCCGGACCCGATGGCGATCGTCGAAGGCCCGCTCATGGACGGCATGCGGAAGACCGGCGAGCTGTTCGGCGCGGGCAAGATGTTCCTGCCGCAGGTCGTGAAGACCGCCCGCGTGATGAAGCGCGCGGTCTCCGTGCTGATGCCCGTGATCGAAGCCTCGAAGTCCGCCGCCTCCGCCGCGAACAGCCCGGTCGGAGTCTTCGCCACGGTCAAGGGCGACGTCCACGACATCGGAAAGAACATCGTGTCGGTCGTGCTTCAGTGCAACAACTGCGTGATCCACGACCTCGGCGTCATGGTCCCCGCGAACGAGATCGCCGATGCCGCCGAACGCGAGCATGCCGATTTCGTCGGCCTCAGCGGGCTCATCACGCCCTCGCTCGACGAAATGGCGCGCACGGTCGCCGAGTTCGAACGGCGCGGCCTGAAGATCCCGATCCTGGTCGGCGGCGCCGCCACCTCGGCGCTGCACACCGCCATGAAACTCCAGCCGCTCTATTCCGGCCCGGTCATCCACACCACGGACGCCTCGGATTCCGCGGTCGTGGTGAACACGATCATGAACCCGGACAAGCGCGGCGCTTACCTCGAGTCCCTGCGCGGGTTCTACGACGAGCTGACTGGGAAGGCCGCGAAACGCAGTACCCCCGAGCTCATCCCCTATGCCGAAGCCTGCTCGAAGGCCTCCCGTGAAAAACCGTTCTGCCCCGTCCCGGCGCAGCCCGGCATCCACCCGCTTGTTTTTGAAGCGGCCGAACTTGCCTCTTCGCTCGAATGGGACGCGTTCGCCCGTGCATGGAAAACGCCTTCGGGCGCAGCCGGGGACCTCCTGACCGATGCGAAAAAGCGCCTCGCCGAAGCCCAGTTCGTCATCCGCGGCGTCTGCGGCATCTTCCCGGCAAAGCATCTCCGCGGCGACACTTTTGAACTGAGCAACGGTTCCCTCTCCGCCACCGTGACCTTCCCGCGCGCCCAGACTGGCGACTGCCGTTCCCTCGCGGACTTCATCGGCGACTGGCTTGGCATGTTCGTGGTGTCCGTGAAAGTACCGGAGACGCCCGGCGACGACTACGTTTCCCTGCTCGACCGCACGCTCGCGAACTTCCTGGCGGACGCCGCCGCCACGCGCATCTTCGAACGCATGGGCATGGAGTTCTGGAGATGGCGGAAAGAGTCCGATCCGCCGTCCGGCATCGCGCCCGCGCCCGGCTATCCGGTCCTGCCCGACCATAGCATCAAGCGCGAGATCTTCGCCCTGCTCGGCGCCGAGGCGCACACCGGAGCGTCGCTCACCTCGAATTTCATGATGTCGCCGTCGTCCTCGACCTGCGCCTTCGTGATCCCCGATCCGAGGGCGGACTACCGCGCGCTCGGACCCATCGGAGACGACCAGATCGCCGCGCTCGCCGTCGCCCGCGGATTCTCCTCCGACCGCATGAAAGTCCTGCTGTCCCAGTCGACTTTCCCCGCCGGATGACTTGAAAAATAAAAAACAGACGGCATATTATTTATTTGAATCTTTTTATTATGGAACAAATTATTATGGAACAAACCCGGCGGTCCGCGCATGCTGCGTTTTCCGCCTCAATCCAGCGGAATTACTTTATGTCACAAACTCTTCAGCAGGCCCTGCATGACCGCATCGTGATCTTCGACGGCGCGATGGGCACCGAGATATACCGGCGGAATTTCTTCGTCAATATCTCGTTCGAAAACCTCTGCCTTGCCCGCCCCGACGTGGTCCGCGCCATCCATACGGCGTACCTCGACGCCGGGGCCGAAGTCCTTACGACCAATTCCTACGGCGCCAACCGCGCCAAGCTCATGAAGTTCGGACTCGCCGAGCAGACCGCCGCGATCAACGAGGCCGCGGTCAAGCTCGCGCGCGAGGTCGGCGGCGACGACATCATGGTCGCCGCGTCCGTCGGACCGCTCGGCGAACTCCCGGCGTTCCTCGACCCGCTCGAAATCCTCTCCGAACAGGTCTCCGTCCTCGCCAAGGCCGCGCCCGATTTCCTGATGTTCGAGACGCTCGCCAGCCTCGCCGACCTGGATCTGGCTTTGAAATCGGTTCAGGCTGCGTCCGGCGTGCCGTTCGTGCTGAGCTTCGCCCTGGATGAAAGGGCCATGACGGCGAAGGGCGAGCCCGCCGCCGCCATCCTGAAACGCATCGCCGCATCCCCGCTGCAACCCGTCGCGGTCGGCCTCAACTGCTGCAGCGGACCCGGCGCGATGCTCCATGCGCTCGAAACGGTCCTGCCGCTCGTCGACGGACGTTTCCCCGTGATCGCCCAGCCGAACGCCGGCAACCCGCGCAGCGTGGACAACCGCATGCTCTACATGTGCAGCCCGGAGTATTTCACCACCTACGCCATGCGTTACGCCCAGCTCGGCGTGCGCGGCATCGGCGGCTGCTGCGGCACCTCGCCCGAACACATCGCCGACATGGCGCGCAGCGTGAGCCCGCTCGCGAAGCACGCCCGCGCGGTCGAAATCGCGCCGTCCGCGCCGTCCGTCCCGCTTCAGGACCCCGTCCCGTCCGCCGAAAAAAGCTCCTTCTCCGCCAAGCTCATGGCGGGCAAGTGGGTGAACGCGGTCGAGATCGTCCCGCCGCAGGGATACCTGCTCGACACCACGATCGCCAAGGCGAAACTCTGCGCCGAGGCCGGATTCGACGTCATCAACATCCCGGACGGTCCGCGCGCCAGCTCCCGCGTCTCCACCATCGTGACCGCCATCAAGATCCAGCAGGAGGTCGGCATCGAGACCGTCCTGCACTGCTGCTGCCGCGACAAGAACGTGATCGGCATCCAGGCCGACCTGCTCGGCTGCGCCGCCATGGGCATCCGCAACATTCTCTTCATCACCGGCGACCCGCCGAAGCTCGGAGACTATCCGTTCGCGTCCGGCGTATTCGACCTCGACTCCATCGCTGCCGTGAAGGTGCAGGCGGCGTTGAACCGCGGCGTCGATTTCGGCGGCAAGTCCATCGGCGAACGCACCGCGGCCTTCTGCCTCGTCGGCGCCGACCCGAACGCCATCGACATGGTGCGCGAACTCCGGCGCATCCGCGAGAAGATCGACGCCGGGGCCGAGGCGGTCGTGACCCAGCCGGTCTTCGACACCGCCCCGCTCCTGCGCTTCATCGAGTCCGTTCCCGAGCTCGCCGACGGCTCCGTCCCCGTGATCGCCGGCATCTGGCCGCTCGCCAGCTTCCGCAACGCCGAGTTCATGAAGAACGAGGTCCCGGGCGTGGTCGTCCCCGACTCCGTGATGCAGCGCATGGCACGTCCCGAGACGCGCGAGGCGCAGCGCCTGGAAGGCATCGCCATCGCCCGCGAGGCCGTCGACGCCATCCGGTCCGCCGTCCGCGGCATCCACGTGAGCGCGCCCTTCGGCAACGTCGCCACGGCCATCGCCGTGATGAAGCCGTAATCCTTTTTTTTCCGAACCGCCGGGAGCCCGACCATGCGCCGCCTGTTCCGTTTTTTCTTCCTCTTTTCTTTAGCCCTCTGCCTGGCCGCCTGCTCGGAGGAGAAGAAAGGCGCCCCGGGCGGCGTGGTCTCGCTTTCGCCCGCGCTGACCGAACTGGTCTGCCATCTGGGGCGCGAAGACCGCCTGATCGCCCGGAGCACGGCTTGCGACTGGCCGGAAAGCGTGAAGTCGCTTCCGACCGCGGGCGATTTCGCGGAGCCGGAACTCGAACGCATCCTCGCCATGAAGCCCGCCCTGGTCGTCTCCAACGAATTCGTGAATCCGAAGGACGCCGATGCGCTCCGCCAGGCGGGGATCGCCGTCGAGCTCCATCCGTGCGACGGGTTCGACGACTACCGCGAATGGGTCGCCCGCATGGGATGTCTGCTTGACTGTCCCGATGAAGCCGGTACCGAGCTCAAACGCGCTGACGCCCGCATTGCGGAGTTTGAATCCGATCTGAAAATCGCCCCGGGGAAGCCGCTCCGCGCGCTCTATGTGATCTGGGACAGTCCGCTCCTCACCGCGGGCGCGGATTCCCTCCCGGACGCCGTCGGCCGCCTCGCCGGACTGGAGAATATCGTGAAGTCGGAGAAGGGCTATCCGTCCATTTCGCTGGAATTCGTGCTGAAGGAGGACCCGGACGTGATCGTCTGGTTCGCGCACGGCAAGGACTGGAAATCCAACCCGTCCTGGAGCGGCATCCGCGCCATCCGGCAGGGGCATGTCCTGATCCCGCGCGACGACTCAGCGCTGCTTCGTCCGGGGCCGCGCATCTTCGACGGGATCGCGGACCTGAAATCCGACCTGAAAAAGATGTTCCCGTCCGGTTCATCCGCCGAGCCCGAGGGCGCCGCGCCATGAAGATCGCGCGCATCATCCTGATCTATCTCGCCGCCGCATTGGCCGCGGCCGTGTGCGGCGTGCTGTTCGGCGCCGCCCGCGTCCCGCTGTCCGAATTCGTGCAGGACGGCGCATTGAACCCCATCGTGGAGCTCCGCATCGTGAGGACCGCCGCGGCGGCCGTCGTGGGCGCTTCGCTGGCCGTCTCCGGGCTGGTGTTCCAGGCCGTGCTCCGCAATTCCCTGGCGGAACCCTTCCTGCTCGGCGTCTCCGGCGGCGCGGGGCTCGGCGCGGCGGGCGCGATCATCCTCGGGTTCAGCGCGTGGGGCTTCATGTCCGTGCCGCTCTTCGCCCTGCTGGGCGCGATTGCGGCGAACCTTCTGGTTTTCGCGGCGGTCCGCAGGCGCACGGCGGAGGAACTCCTTCTCGGCGGCGTGATGATCGGCACGCTCGCCTCGAGCCTGCTCATGGTGCTGATCACTTTTTCGCATTCGCACGACATGGCCGGCGTGATCTGGTGGATGCTCGGGAGCGTGCAGAACGTCGATCCCGCGCGTCAGCTCGCGCCCGCCGCCGTCCTGCTCTGCGCCGCGACGGTCTTTCTTCTCTTCCGCGCCGGCGACGTCGACCTGCTCACGTTCGGACCGGAGTACGCCTGGAACCACGGCGTGAACGCCCGCCTGATGACGGTCGTGCTGCTCGCGCTCGCCTCGCTTCTGGCGGCAGTCACGGTCTCCATGGCCGGGATCATCGGGTTCTGCGGGCTCGTGGTACCTCACATCGTGCGGCGTCTGCACGGCGGTTCCCACCGGAAGATCCTGATCCCCGCCGCGCTCGCCGGGGCGGTGTTCCTGATGCTGGCTGATATCCTCGGCCGCGTGGCTTCCCCGGTCCGCGAACTCCCGGTCGGCATGGTCACGGCGGCGGTCGGCTGTCCCGTCTTCCTGTGGCTTTTGAACAGGAGCCGCGCCGGATCATGAAGCTGAACTCGGACCAACTCGTCTACACGCATCCCGGGGCGCGGAAGCCGATTTTGAACGGCATTTCCCTCGAAGTCGCGCCGGGCCGGATCTCCGCCCTGCTCGGACGCAACGGGTCCGGCAAATCGACGCTCGTGCGACTGCTTTCCGGCTATCTGAAGCCCGATTCCGGCTCCGTGGTCCTCGACGGCCGCCCCGTGGCCGACTGGTCCCCGGCGGAACGCGTGCGCCGCCTGGCCGTCGTCCAGCAGCAGGTCGACATCCCGCTGACCGACTACACCGTCCGGGAGACCGTCGCGATGGGGCTGACCGGCGTGTCCCGGCTGTCCGGGATGCTGTCGCCGGAGCAGTCGGACCGTCTGGAACGCACGCTGGAAATGCTGGACCTGGCGCCTCTGGGCGGTCGTCTGTGCGGATCGCTGTCCGGCGGGGAGCGCCAGCGCGTCTTCACGGCCGCCGCCCTGGTGCGTTCGCCGGGGCTGCTCCTGCTTGACGAGCCGACTTCCGCCGCCGATCCGGCCGTCACGAGGAAGACCGTGTCGCTGCTCCGGCGCCTCGCGTCCGACGTCGGTATCCTGATCGTCACGCACGACCTCCAGCTCGCGCTCGACTGCGCCGGATACGTAATGCTCCTGCACGACGGCCGCATCGCCGCCGCGGGGGATCCGGCGGACGTCCTGACCCCGGAAACGCTGACGCCCGTCTACGGCTGTCCGTTCCGGCGGTACGAATGCGCGGGCCGTCCTGTGATTTTGCCGGAATAATGACCGGAAAACGCCGGAATCCGATTGCAGAAGAAGGGATTCCGTGCTATATTAAATAGATTTACCCGTTTTATTTGACCGGAAAGGAACAACTATGGAACAGAACGCATACGATGTGCTGCGGGAACGCGGCTTCATTTACCAGTGCACGGCCGAAGCCGAACTGCACGAACTCCTCGATAAGGAAAAAGTCCGTTTCTACGTCGGGTTCGACCCGACCGGCAGCAGCCTCCACGTGGGGCATCTGCTCCCCGTCATGGCCATGCGCATCATGCAGAAGTGCGGTCACACGCCGATCGTGCTCATCGGCGGCGCGACTGCCCTCGTGGGCGATCCGTCCGGCAAGTCCACGGCGCGTCCGATCCTCTCGAAGGAGGAGGTCGCGCACAACGTCGAATGCCTGAAGTCGCAGCTCCAACGTTTCATCTCCGTGGAGAACGCGATCTTCACGAACAACGCCGATTGGTTCGCCGGCATGCTGTACCTCGATTTTCTGCGCGACATCGGCTCCAAGTTCAGCGTGAACCGCATGCTCCAGGCGGAATCCGTGCAGATGCGCCTCAATTCCGAGGTCGGCGTCTCGTTCCTCGAGTTCAACTACATGGTCCTGCAGGGCTACGACTTTCTGCACCTCTACCGCACCCACGGCTGCCGCCTTCAGCTCGGCGGCCAGGACCAGTGGGGCAACATCACCTGCGGCACCGAACTGGTCCGCCGCCTCGAACAGAACTCCGTCTACGGGCTCACCATGCCGCTCCTTATGGACAAGGACGGCAACAAGTTCGGCAAATCCAACGGACACGCCGTCTGGCTCGACGCCGAACGCTACAGCACGTTCGACTACTACCAGTTCTGGCGCAACACCGACGATTCGCAGGTCGAAAAGCTCATGCTCGGATTCACCGCGCTCCCGGTCGACGAGGTCAAGCGCCTCTGCGCCCCCGGCGGCAATATCAACCGCGCCAAGGAGATCCTCGCTTACGAGGCCACCGCGCTCGCGCATGGCAAGGCCGAGGCGGAAAAGGTCTTCTGTGCTGCCGGGACCAAGTTCGGGTTCGCCGACGAAGCGGGCGCGATCCCGACTTCCAGCGAGATCGCGAAGATCGACCTCGCCGCCGTCCGCCGCGTCGCGGCCGCCGACCTCCCGACGTTCAACCTCGAACTTCCCGCGGAGGGCATCAACATCATCACGCTCCTCGTCCAGGCCGGCCTCTGCAAGTCCAACAGCGACGCGCGCCGTCTGATCCAGGGCGGCGGCGCCTACTGCGGCGACGAACGCGTCGCCTCCATCGACCGCATGGTCACGGCCGCCGACTTCACCGACGGCGCCATGATCCTGAAGGCAGGCAAGAAGAATCTCAAGCGGGTGGTCATCGGCTGATCGGATTTCCGCCTGCTTTTCCCGAAGGAAAGGACCGCTCCATGGCAGTGTTCAGACATCCGGCAACGGACGGACGGAACGCCGTGCACGGCCCTTCCTTTTTGTCCGCGGCGGACCGCCGGTCCCCTGTCCGGTCGGAGGCCGCGCCATGAAGGAAAACGGCTGTCTCCTGCGGTTCGACGAAGGTACGGTGGTCCTGGAGGGATCATCCGGGGCGGCGGCGCTCGTCTCCGACCTCGTGAAGGACGATCCGCGCATCGGGGCCTGGCGCGCGGAGGCATACCGCTACGAGGCGATCATGCGGCGGCTGTACGCGGGCGGGTTCCGGCCCGACGACCGCGCCCGCAACTACACCGTGTTCGGCGCGCCGCTCCGCACGAAGTTCAAGCCGATGCCCCATCAGAGCGCCGCGCTGTCCGCCTGGCTCGCCGCCAAGTGCCGCGGCATCGTTGCCATGCCGACGGGTTCGGGCAAGACGTTCCTCGCGTTCCTTGCCATCGCCGCGGTCCGCCGGTCCACGCTGGTCGTGGTGCCGACGATCGACCTGCTGCATCAGTGGGCGTCCCAGCTCGAACGCGCCTTCGAAGTCCCGGTCGGCATGCTCGGCGGCGGCAGCAGCGACGTCCGGCAGATCACGGTCAGCACCTACGATTCCGCCGTGCTTCGCATGCCGCAGATCGGCGACCGGTTCGGCCTGGCGATCTACGACGAATGCCACCATCTGCCCGGCGAAGTGAACCGCCTGTCCGCCTCGCTCTGCCTCGCGCCGTACCGCCTCGGGCTGTCGGCCACGCCGGACACGGGCGACACGTTCCCCGTCATGTGCGACCTGCTCGGGCCGCCGGTGTACCGCACCGAGATCAACGAACTCGAGGGCGGCGTGCTGTCGCCCTACCGCACCATTCGCCTCCGCCTCGGGCTCACCCCGGAGGAGACCGCCGAATACAACGCCGCGCATACAAAATATGTGGCGTTCCTGCGCGCCAACAACATCCAGTTTCAGAACAGTTCCGCCTGGAGCGACTTCATTGCCCTGTGCGCCCGGCGTCCCGGCGGACGCGAGGCGTACCAGGCATACCTGCGCCAGCGTGCCATCGCCCGCTGCGGTTCGGCCAAGCTCCGCGAGGTCTGGCGCATCATCCGCGAGAATCCGTCCGCCCGCACCATCGTATTTACGGCGGACAACGACACTGCGTACCGCATCGGCGAGATGCTCTGCCTGCCGGTGCTGACCCACAAGACCCGGGCCGCCGAACGCAAGGATTTCCTGGAGAAATTCCGGCAGGGCGACTACCCGGCGCTGGTTACGAGCAAGGTGCTGAACGAGGGTGTGGACGTTCCCGAGGCCAACATCGGCATCGTGGTCTCCGGCAGCGGATGCACCCGCGAACACGTCCAGCGCCTGGGGCGCATCCTCCGCCGCGCCGAAGGCAAGGAGGCCGTCCTCTACGAACTCGTGAGCGACGGCACCACCGAAATGAACGTGAGCGACCGGCGCCGCCAGAACAGCGCCTACTCCCGGAGGCCTCGCAAATGCTGACGAAAGACCTCATCCGCGCCCGGCTCTCCGGCGACACCGTGAAGCCGCAGTTCGTCCGCACGGACGACCCGGAGATCCTGCGCTTTTCCGAAGCCCTGATCCTGCTCTACGGCGAAGGGGAGGGGACCACTGCCGCCGAACTCGACGAAGCCGTCGCCGCGCTTTCCGCGACCTTCCCGGACAAAAAGCTCGCCGGGGGGCTGCACAAGACCGTGCGCGACCGCGCCGAGTTTTCCCTGCCCGCCGACTGCGACTACCCCGCCGCCCGCGTCGACCTCTTCCGCGGGGCCGCCGCGCTGCTTCGTTCGGGGAACGCGCCCGAAGCGCTGGAGGACGTCCGCGCCGCCGTCTTCGCCTCGGTCCCCGACGCCGCCGAAACGTTCGCGCAGGGGATCTACTGCGATTTGCCGGAGTGCGAACGCCTCCTGCCGATGCGGAAGATGCTGGTGCGCGAGGTGCCGGAACGCTACAACGTCTCGCTGGTGCAGTCGTTGCTGCTGTTCGCCTCGAAGCTCATCGTGACGATCCCAGCGAAGGAGGATCCGGCCTTCCTGCGCCGCCTTTTCCGGTATATGAAATTCTTCCGCCTGCTCTTCACCGCCGAAATGACCGGCAAGGACGCCATTCGCCTCACGTTCGACGGCCCCGCGAGCGTCCTGGAGCACAGCGCGAAGTACGGCCTGCAGATCGCGTCGTTCTTCCCCGCAGTCTGCCAGCTCCCGCACTGGAGCATCGCCGCCGAAGTGATGTGGAAGGAGCATCCCCGCAGGCTCAAACTGGACGAATCCAGCGGGCTCGTGAGCCATTACTCCAATTTCGCCGCCTACCGGCCGGAGGAGATCCGCATGTTTTTCGAGTATTTCCGCTCCTCGCAGACCGGCTGGACTCCCGACGACATGCCGGGCTGGATCCCGCTCGGCGGACAGGAGCTTCTGTTCCCCGATTTCGTCTTCCGCAACGAAGTCTCCGGCCGCGAATGCCCGATGGAGCTGTTCCACCTCTGGCATGCAGGGCAGCTTGAACAGCGTCTGCGCTGGTGCGAGGAACATCCGAAGCGCGATCTCCTGCTCGGGGTCGACCGCGCCCTGCTGAAAAAGGACGGCGTGCTGAAGGAACGCCTCGAGGCGAGCGATTACTTCCAAACGCACGGATTCCTGTTCCGGGATTTCCCCGGCGTGGAAAAAGTCCTGAAGCTGCTGGATTCCCTCGCCTGACACCGCAGGCGGTGCCGATGCAGTGCGCGGCTTCGCTCGCGCACACCGCAAACGATACCGATACGCTACGCGGATGCGTTCAAGCGCAAAAAAGTCTTCCCGACTATGAGCGGATCACGGCGAGGATCTCGTCTCGCTTGGCCTCCATCGTGGCCTTGTCTTTCGCCTCGACGATGAGGCGGAGGAGCGGCTCGGTGTTGGAGGCGCGGATGTTGAACCACCAGTCGGAATACTCCACGCTGATGCCGTCGAGCTCGAACATGCGGCCGTCGGCGTATTTGGAGCGGATCCTGTCGAGGATGGCCTTGACGTCGGCGACCTTGGAGTTGATTTCGCCGCTCTGGTAGTATTTCTTGAGAGGCTTCACGAGTTCGCTGACGCGCTTGCCGGACTTGCAGATCAGGTTCGCGAGCTTGATGATCGCGAGTCCCTGGGACTCCGCCACATAGTTTTCGCGGAAATAGTAGTGGCCGGAGAGCTCGCCCGCCATGACCGCGTTTTCCTTGCGCATCTGGTTCTTGATGAACGCGTGCCCGACGCGGGACATGCTCGGCTTGCCGCCGTGGTCGCGGATGGCTTCGCGGACGGCCCAGCTGCTGCGGAGGTCGTAAAGGATGGTGGCACGGCCGCAGCCGGGTTCGCCGAGGATGTCCATGGCGATCAGCGCCGTGAAGAGGTCCATCGGGATGATCTCGCCCCGGTCGTCGATGAAGCCGCAGCGGTCGGCGTCGCCGTCGAACGCCGCCCCGAAATCGGCCCCGACCTCGACAACTTTCTTGCGGATGGCGTCGAGCGTGTTGGTCTGGAGAGGGTTGGCGAGGTGGTTCGGGAACGTGCCGTCGAGGGTGTCGTACAGCGGGACGACTTCGAAGAGGTCCTTGATGCCGGCGAATTCATAGAGCCCCATGGCGTTCGCGTAGTCCACGACGATCTTGAGCTTTCGGTCCATCTTCGCGTAGGAACGCAGGAATCTGGTGTATTCGGGGGCGATGTCGTATTTCGTGATCGTGCCCTGTTTTCCCGCGGCGGGGAAGTTGTTCGCCTCGACGAGCATCTGGATGTCCGCGATGCCGGTGTCGCCGCTGATGGGGACCGCCTGCGCCTTGCAGAGCTTGAAGCCGTTCCATTCGCCCGGGTTGTGGGACGCCGTGATCATCACGCTGCCGTCGGCGCCGAGGAATCCGTTGGCGTGGTAGGACATCGGAGTGGAGCAGAGGCCGATGTCGACGACGTCCGCGCCCTGTTTCACGATGCCGCGGGTGAGGCCCTCGAACAGCGGCGTGGAGTGCGGACGCATGTCGCGTCCCACGACGATCTTCTTCGCGCCCGTAAAGACGACGAATGCGCGCCCGATCTTTTCCGCGAGGTCCGCGTCGATTTGCTCCGGGTAAATGCCGCGGATGTCGTAGGCCTTAAAAATACCAGACATGGTCATGCTCCTCAAAAATAGGTTGGTTGCGTGCAGTCAGGACGACCCGTTACGCTCGAAAACTGCCTGTACGGGCATCCAAATACATAAAGATAACACCGGATGCCCGGAAAGTCAATCCGAAAAACGAAAAAAAACGGCGGAAAAACGCGTTTTCATGCGCCGATGCAGGCAGTCCGGGACGGGCCCGGTTTCCTTCTCTTGCATATTCGTTTGACGGATTTTTCAGACAATTCCGCGGAACGGCTGTTCCTCCCGAAAAAAACGCATCCGACACCGTTTTTTTCCGGGAACTATATCGAATCAGTCTTGATTTCAGCGTGTTTCGAGTGTATATTATATAGATTTACCGAAACGACTCAACCAACCATTCCTATCAACCCCAAACCATAGGGAAAAGAATCAAATGAAAGAACTCAATGCCGCTCCCAATGCGCCGAAGCTGGTCGCATGGGTGAAAGAATGGGCCACTCTCTGCGAACCCGACAACCTCTACTGGTGCGACGGCTCCCGCGAAGAGTATGACCGCCTCTGCAACGAAATGGTCGAATCCGGTCTCGCGATCCGCCTCAACCCGGTGAAGCGCCCGAACTGCCTCCTGTTCCGCTCCGATCCGTCCGACGTCGCCCGCGTCGAAGCCCGCACCTTCATCGCCGCGAAGACGAAGGAAGAAGCCGGCCCGACCAACAACTGGATTGACCCCGTCGAACTGAAGCAGACCCTCCGCGGCCTCTACAAGGGCTGCATGCACGGCCGCACCATGTACGTGATCCCGTTCTCCATGGGCCCCGTCGGCTCTCCGATCGCCAAGATCGGCGTCGAGATCACCGACTCCCCGTACGTCGTGGCGAACATGGAGATCATGACCCGTGTCGGCACGAAGGTCCTCGAAGTCCTCAAGGACGGCGAGTTCGTCCCCTGCATCCACTCCGTCGGCAAGCCGCTCGAAAACGGCGCCAGCGATAACGGCGTCTGGCCGTGCGCCCCGCTCGACAAGAAGTACATCGCCCAGTTCCCGGAAACCCGTGAGATCTGGTCGTTCGGCAGCGGTTATGGCGGAAACGCTCTCCTCGGCAAGAAATGCCTCGCGCTCCGCATCGCGTCCGTCCAGGCCCGCGACGAAGGCTGGATGGCCGAGCACATGCTCATCCTGAAGCTCACGCGCGAATCCGACGGCAAAGTCAAATACATCACCGGCGCGTTCCCGTCCGCCTGCGGCAAGACCAACCTCGCCATGCTCATTCCGACCATCAAGGGCTGGAAGGTCGAGACCGTCGGCGACGATATCTCCTGGATGAAGTTCGGCGCGGACGGCCAGCTCTACGCCATCAATCCGGAAGCCGGTTTCTTCGGCGTCGCGCCCGGCACCAGCATGCAGTCCAACCCGAACGCCATGCTCTCCTGCGCGAAGGATACCATCTTCACGAACGTCGCCCTCACCGACGACGGCGACGTGTGGTGGGAAGGCATCGGCACCGAAGCCCCCGCGCACCTCATCGACTGGAAGGGCCAGGATTGGAAGCCCGGTCAGGTTGACGCCGACGGCAAGCCCGTCAAGGCAGCCCACCCGAACGCCCGTTTCACCGCCCGCGCCTGCAACTGCCCGGCCATCGCTTCCAACTGGGAAGACCCTGCCGGCGTTCCGATCGCCGCTTTCCTCTTCGGCGGCCGCCGTCCCAGCACGCTCCCGCTCGTTTACCAGTCCAAGAACTGGGAACACGGCGTATTCATCGGCTCCACGGTCGGCTCCGAAGTGACCGCCGCCGCCCTCGACGTGAAGGCCGGCACCGTCCGCCGCGACCCGTTCGCCATGCTGCCCTTCTGCGGCTACAACATGGGCGACTACTTCAAGCATTGGCTTGAGATCGGCAAGAAGGAAGGCGCCAAGCTTCCGAAGATCTTCTGCGTGAACTGGTTCCGCAAGACCGCCGACGGTAAGTGGCTCTGGCCCGGCTACGGCGACAACAGCCGCGTCCTGAAGTGGATCTTCGAACGTTGCGACGGCGAAGGCAAGGCAGACGAGACCCCGATCGGGTACGTCCCCGCCCTGGACGCCATCGACCGTGAAGGCACCGACGTGACCGAAGACGACATGAAGCAGCTTCTCGCCATCGACAAGGAAGGCTGGAAGAAGGAACTCGAGACCATCTCCGAGCACTATGCCAAGTTCGACCGTCTCCCGGCCGAGCTCGAGGCCCAGCGCAAGGCCCTCGAAGAACGCTTCAGCAAGTAATCTGAACGATCGCTTCAAGTCCGCGGCGCCCGAAAACGCCGCGGGCTTTTTTGTTCTGTTTGAATTCGGACTAAGTGAATTGACGCGAAAG
>JAFXYP010000081.1 GCA_017541665.1 Lentisphaeria bacterium
CGCACCGGCGGCAATGCAGGCGGCGGTCGCACCGGCGGCAATGCAGGCGGCGGTCGCACCGGCGGCGGCATGGGCGGCGGCGGACGCGGCGGTTTCGGCGGCAGATAATCCAACCCCCCCGTACACCAACCAATTTTTACCTGATTCACGAAACAAACAAAAAAACCGGCCCAGCCGGGAAAAATTACATAAGAAACGGAACCTCAAAGATGAAGAGACAGATTTGCACAACCCTCACCGGTGCGGCCTTCGCTTCCTTCCTGCTCGTTTTACCCCAGATGACGAGCGCGGCGGAAGAGGCGGAAGAAACCGCTGCATCCACCTCGGTGGACAGCGCGGCAACCCCCGCAATCGAACAGATCAGCGAAGGCAAGATCCTGGAGGACAAGGATAACGGCAAGGTCGTGATCCTGGGAGACCCCAACGCCGATGAGATCACAGTCGAACAGACTTCGATCGTCACCCCCGGCGAAAACGGAGATGTGGAGGTCGCGAACGTCATCGTCGTGAACACCCCCTCCGATGAGGTCGAAAATGTCGAGGCTGCCGCGGAAGAGGAGATCGAAGCCTCCAAAAAGGGCGATTCCACCTGGATCGGCCGTTTCTTCGCAGCTATCGGAATGGGCGACGATCCCGGCGACGGTGAGGGCAACAAGAACGACCCGACCGCAAAGTTCCGTTTCCTCTACCATGACAAATACGAAGGCGAGGGCATCAAGCTCCTTCCGCAGTCCATTCCGGAAGAAATGATCGTCACGGACCGCGAGCAGTCCCGCGACCTTGCCACCGCGGAGCAGATCGAGGCCGTCGAGAACCCGGTCGTCCCGCCCAAGGAGGACAAAAAGGCCGAGAAGAAGCCGGAACCCTTCTATGAGGACATCCTCTTCGAAGAGGAACTGGACGGACGCGGCGGCGGCGATGAGGAAATCGCCGTGAACATCGTGTTCAACAGCGCCCCGATGATGGACGTGATCCCGGCCTTCGCCGACGCCCTCGGGTTCAACTTCGTGATCGACACCGACATCCGCAGCTTCGTGACCCTGAACCTGAACTCCACGATGACGAAGCGAGACCTCTGGGCGGCGTTCGCCACCCTGATCGAAAACGCCGGCGTCGGCATCGCAGTGGAAAGCTCCGGCCTGCTCCGCATCCTCCCGCTGAACCGACTCGGCCAGCGCGCGAAACTCGAAGAATCCGAAATCTGCTTCTATCCGCTGAACTACGCCAGCGCTCAGGAAGTCATCAACCAGATCCGTCCGTTCCTCGGCAGCACAGCGACCTGCATCCAGGTCCAGCGCCCGAACGCAGTGCTCCTCTGCGACTACAGAGACAACATCCGCAAACTCAAAGACATTCTGGACATCCTCGATGAAAACCCGCGCACCAAGTGGCCGCGCGTGGTCGTCCCCTGCGAGAACATCCTCCCGAGCAAGATCGCGGAAGAACTCCGTGACGTCCTCCCGACCCTCGGATTCGTGGTGCGTCAGCTGAATGACAACAACGAGCAGCCCGGCTCCGTGAAGATCACGTCCATCGACCGTCTCCAGCTCATCATCGCCAGCGCCGCGACCAAGGAAGCCGTGCAGGAGATCCGCAACTGGATCGACATCCTCGACGGCACGATCTCCCTCGACCAGGAACGCATCTTCGTCCATAAGGTCATGTACACCAAGTCCGAACAGCTCATGCAGGCGCTGTCCGTGCTCTACAACATGACCGGCACCTCCCTCACGATCGACGACGACGGCGGCAACCGTACGCAGACCGTCAACGGCACCAGCAACACGCGTAACAACACCAATAACAACCGCAACAGCCAGTATTCGGAATACAGCTCCACCACGACGGACCAGAAGTCCAACGTCTTCGAGACGCCCGTGAAGATCTTCTCCGACGGCGCGCTGAACCGCCTGGTCATCCGTACCACGCCGAGGACCTACGCCTCCATCAAGGCGCTCCTCGACCGCCTCGACGTCGTTCCCGCGCAGGTCCTCCTGCAGGTCACCGTCGCAGAAGTCACGCTCAGCGACAATATGCAGTACGGTCTCGAACTCGCTGCGGCCAGCAGCTGGGGCGGCAATATCATGTCGATGGGCACGAAATGGGGCGATCTCTCCCCGGACACCGCGCAGACGGGCATCGATGCACGTCAGACCGGCTACTCCTTCATGCTCGCCGACCCGAGCGATCCGAACAACAAGCTGGGCTATCTCCGCGCTTACGCCGGCGATGACAAGTTCAAAGTCGTCGCCAGCCCGCAGGTCCTGGTCTCCAGCAACACGGAAGCCATGATCAACGTCGGTGAATCGACTCCGTATATCGGCAGCACCGTGACCGACACCAGCAGCTCCGGCTCCCTCCTCACCAGCACGTCCTTCAAGGATTCCGGTGTCACGCTGACCGTGACTCCGCAGGTCACCAGTACCGACCTCATCACCCTGAAGATCGATCAGAAGCTCTCCGCCGCGCAGATGATGACGCTTAACGCTTCCACGCAGGCGCCGAAAACCACCGAACGTGAAGTGAAGACTTACATGACGATCCACAACGGCCAGACCATGATCATCGGCGGCCTGATCCAGGAAGAAGGCACCGACCAACTCGAATCCCTGCCTTTCATCAACGAGATCCCGTTCCTCCGCCGCCTCCTCGGCCATACCTCTTCCTCGCTGTCGCGCACCGAGATCCTGATCATGATCACCGGCCACATCATCAACGAGAAGAGCCGCGTGGAAGACATGATCCGCCGTTACAACGACGCCCTCGAAGCCATCAACGACTTCGAAGACAACCTGGGCAGCTCCGCCGACGGCAAGCACAAAAAAGCCAGTTCCCGCATGTTCACTCTTGATTACTGAGGTCCTTAGCCATGTCGAATGAAATCAACTCATTCCCCGATATGCGGGCCAAACTCCGTGAGCGCCTCGCCGCGCTCACGGAGGAGGAATATCCCTCCGCAGACGCCAACGCGGCGGACCTGCGCGACGCGGATTCCGGCCTCGTCAGAGCGGGCACCATCAGCGAGCAGCAGCTGACGGAAATCTATTCCGAGTGCTACGGCATCCCCGCCCCGGACGAGAACGACCTCCGCCAGCCCGACCCGTATCCGAACGCGCCGCAGGAGTTCCTGAACGCCAATCTGTGCGTCCCCTACGAGTGGTCCGACGAAAACAAGACCATGCTCTTCCTGATCGCCGACCCGTACTCCATCGAGCACATCACGTTCCTGGTCAGCAAGAGCTGGCACATGACCGCCAGCTTCCAGTTCGTCCGCCGGACATTCCTGGAACGCATGCTCTCCCGTCTCCAGAACATCGACGAGGAGGAGGAGTTCCACGAGTCCGACGACGAAGCCTCACTGCGCAGCATGGCCGGCGAGGCCAAGATCGTCCGCCTGGTCAACGACATTTTCACGCGCGCTCTGGAAGACGGCGCCAGCGATATCCACGTGGAACCCGGCGAGGACGCCGTGGTCGTGCGCTGCCGAATCGACGGCGTGCTCCGCGAGATCATGAGCTGCCCGCTCAACCAGTTCCCCGCCATCGCATCCCGCATCAAGCTGATCGGCGGCCTGAACATCGCCGAAAGCCGGCTCCCCCAGGACGGCCGTACCAATGTCCGCCTCGGCCACGAGGAACTGGACATGCGTATCAGTACGCTCCCGATCCTCACCGGCGAAAGTATCGTGCTCCGACTCCTCAATCAGGACGCCCTGACCTTCGACCTGAAGACGCTCGGCATGTCGGACGCCAACCTCCGCGACTTCGAGAAGCTCATCAGCATCCCGTACGGCATCATCCTGGTCGTGGGCCCCACCGGAAGCGGCAAGACGACCACGCTCTACAGCGTGATCAACCAGCTGAACGACAACAAGAAAAAGATCATCACCATCGAAGACCCCGTCGAATACAAGACGGCGGGCCTCTGCCAGATGCAGGTCAACGAAAAGATCGGCGTGACGTTCGGCGCGGGCCTCCGCTCCATCGTGCGTCAGGACCCCGACATCATCCTCGTCGGCGAAATCCGTGACCGCGAAACCGCCGACATCGCCATCAACGCCGCCCTCACCGGCCACCTGGTGCTGAGCACGCTGCACACCAACGACGCCGTCGGCGCCGTGACGCGACTCCTCGATATGGGCGTCGAGCCCTTCCTGGTCTCCTCCGCACTTTACGGCGTGCTGTCCCAGCGGCTCGTCCGCAAAATCTGCACCGTCTGCGGCGGCTCCGGCTACATCGGAGTCCCGAGAGGACAGAAGGGCGATGCCTCCAACCGTTGCAAGCGCTGCGGCGGCACGGGATTCAAGGGGCGCTCCGGCGTCTTCGAACTCCTGACCGTGACGGACGATCTGCGCGCAGCCGTGATCCGCGAAGAGGACAGCAGCGTGCTGCAGGCCATCGCCGTCAAGCACGGCATGCGCACACTCCGCCAAGATGCGGACGAAAAGGTCCGCCTCGGCATCACGACGATGGAAGAAGCCAACCGGTCCGTAGCGGACATGTAATCACAGGAGAGAAGCCGCATGGGTCTGTATAAATATCTGGCGTCCTCCGGCCGGGAAAAGCCGGCCGAGGTGCTGATCGAAGCCGACAACCAGAACGAAGCTCTGAGCAAACTCCGTTCCCGCCGCCTGATCCCGATCCAGTATCTGGGCGAGGCTTCCATGAATGGCGGCGGCAAGATGAAGCTTTTCGGAAACAGCGGCATCGACACGTTCGCATTCACGCGGCAGCTCTCTCCGCTGCTGAGTTCGTACATCCCGCTGGAACGCGCTCTGGCGATCATCGCCGAAGGTTCGGACGATCCGCGGCAGAAGTCTTTCGTGAACAACATGCGCCAGGGCCTCCACGAAGGCAAGAAATTCTCCGAACTCATCCGTTCGCAGGGCTCGCTTTTCCCCGACTACTACGCGAACCTGATCGAATCCGGCGAAGAGTCCGGCTGCCTTCCTGAAGTGCTGGTCCAGCTGTACAAGTTCATGGGCGAGACCCGCGACCTGAAAGGGTTCATCATTTCGAACTCGATCTATCCGTCCGTGATCCTGAGCATCGTGTTGATCGTGGTGATCCTCCTCTTCACCGTGTTCGTGCCGAAGTTCGCGAACATCTTCGCGGACATGGGGCGCGAGACGCCGCCCTCCCTGAACCGCCTGCTGGCATTCAGCGCGTTCGCGAAGTGGGCATGGTGGATCATCCCGCTTCTGATTGTTGCAGGTTGCTTCGGATACATCCAGATCTTCGGCAAACAGCAGTTCGACTACGTGACGAGCAAGTTGAAGCTGAAGATCCCTCTGATCGGCCGCATCATCTCCGACCTGGAGATGTGCCGCTACATCCGCACGCTCTCGATCATGACCGCAAACCATGTGGAGATCATCCGCACGGTGAAGATTGCAGGCCGCATCATCCACAACCCGGTCGTGGCCGAACCCTTCCAGCCCATTGCCGACAAGCTGAAATCCGGCCAGAAACTCTCCGCGACCCTTCAGGGCAATCCGTTCGTGCCGCGCGAGACCGTCCCGATGCTCCGCGTCGGCGAGGAATCCGGCAACGTCAGCGACATGCTGGTCCGCATCGCCGACAACCTGGAAAACGACACCCGTTCGAAGATCAAGCGCCTGCTGAGCCTCTTCGAGCCGGCGGTGATTCTGCTTCTGGCTTCGGTCGTGCTCCTGGTCGTGGTCTCGATCTTCCAGGCCATGATGGACCTGAACGCGGTCGAATAACGACATGAACAAACAGTTTTGAAATCATTTAATCCCAATCATCAAAGGAGAATCCCCCTATGAAAACGCAAAAACAACGTCGCAGAGTCGCACCGTTCACCCTCATCGAAGTCGTGGTCGTGATCGTGATCCTCGTTACGCTGGCATCCGTCGCAACGCCGATGTACATGAACTACATCAAGAAGAGCAAGGTCGCGACGGCCAAGACGCAGATCAAGCTCCTCGACGATGCGCTTCAGCAATACAAGCTCGACGTCGGCACCTATCCGTCCGACCTCCAGTGCCTCATGGAAAATCTCGACCAGTCCGAAAAGTGGGAAGGCCCCTACATCAAGCCGAGAGTCCCGCTGGATCCCTGGGGCGGCGAATACCAGTACATCTACCCCGGCGAGCACGGTGAATTCGACATCTATTCCTTCGGCGCCGACGGACAGGAAGGCGGCGAAGGCGAATACGCCGACCAGACCAACTGGGAACTGTGATCTCCTGAAACATCCCATCCCCATCTCCCGCGTCTAACGGGAACCCGGTAAGAAAATGTCGAGACGGAAACCATTTACACTTGTCGAAGTCGTGGTCGTGATCGTGATCATGGTTTTGACCGGAGCGGTAGCCATCTCCTCAATGCGTACCGACTCCACGGGGCGCCTCATCAGACGCTCCGTGGCCGATTTCCGTTCCCTCTGCTCCCGCGTCCGCTACAAGGCCATGGAAATGGGCGAGGACCGCATGGTCGTCTACGACCCGGAGAAACGCATGTTCTACATGGCGCGGCCCACACGGGACCAGGAAGAGGCTATGGAATACGAAAACGGATTCGTCATACTCGACAATACAAGATGGGAACTGCCGGAGGAATTCGAGCTGGCAACCGAAGAACGCGATCCGATCCTGGTCTTCCAGTTCTACCCGGACGGCGGCGCCTCCGGCATCTCGCTGTCTTTGGGCTGCAAGGGCCAGACGGTGGAGATCGGGGTTGCGAAGCTGACCGGGGCGATCGTTTCGTACGAAAAAGGCGGGAATCAGTGATGAAAAGACGTGCAGGCATGCGAAGCGTGACGGGATTCACGCTTATTGAGGTCATCATCGCCATCGGCATCCTGGCGATCTCGCTGGCCTCGCTTTTCCAGATCATCGCGTCCTCCCGCGCCCGCATCGCGAAGGCCGACGAGGCCTGGCACAACATGCACATGCTGACGCAGGCGGCGGAATACGTGCTGCTGCACAGGGCGGACGTGGTGGACAGCGTCGACCGCGATTTCTTCCCCTACCGGGACTACCAGGTCAACATCAGCTACGAAGAAGTCAGCGACGAGCAGATCGACGACGATTTCGCCTCCATCTCCGGGCAGCTGCCGCTGGATCTCTGCATCATCGAACTTGTCAACCTGAAGACGTCCGGCAAGGAAACGGTCGGCACTCTTGAAATCGAGAGGATTATCTACGAGGATGATGGTCTGGAACCAGAATAAGAAAGGCCGGATCCGCCGCAGATGCTTCACCCTGATGGAACTCGTGGCGGCGGCCGGTATCATGCTGTCGATCGCGGGCATCATCGCGTTTGCCTCCCGGTCGTTCTTCCGTGCGCTCGCGTCCGCGGAACGCGTCTCCGCCCAGCTCCAGGTCTACCTGAACATCGACCAGGTCATGGACGGCTGTTTCCGCAACATGATCCCGTTCAACTGGGAGACTACCGACGAAAACGACGACACGTTCCAGGTCTTTCTGGGCGAGGAAGACTGGATCCATTTCACGACGCTGCGGCGCTCTTACGACGACGTCGGCGGCAATCTGTTCTTCGTCCGCGTCTATGTGGACGACAAAACGGACGAGCTCGTGGCGGAGTACAGCAAATTCCCGCGCCTCCCGTGGTATGAAGACGATGAGGATATTATGCCTTACGACCGCGAAGTCCTCGCCACGAACGTCGACAGGGTCTCCTTCCTGTACGCCGGCCAGCAGGACAGCGCCGTGATCTGGATGGAGGTATGGAACCGCGATAATTACGATTTCATCCCGTTGGCCGTGCAGATGACCGTGGAATGGAAGGACGGCACGACCGAACAGTGGCTCCGCAGAACCGCGGCGTCCGGCGGCAACAGCGTGTACGGCGCGGTCCAGGAGGTTGATGAATGATGATGAAACGCAGCGTCGCGAAAAGAATCCTCCGCCGGGGCGAATCCGGCATCGCCCTGATCTCGGTCCTGCTCCTGATCGCCACAGGCTCGCTCCTGGCGCTCATGGTGATGTCCATCTCCAAGACCACGTCGTTCACCGTCATGCCGTTCATCCAGCTCCAGCGCAGCTACTACGTGCTGGAGGGCATGGCGGCGCGCATCCAGTTCCTGATCTCCGCCGACCGCGAGCTCTACGGCAATCCGCAGCAGCTGAACGTCGACAACTACAGCGAATACGACACCGACCGGTACCTCCCGGACGCCGTGCCGCATTACATGGACTACTACGGTACGCCGATCGTCTTCACGATCAAGGACGCCGCCGGTCCGGTGAACCTGCAGGGGACGAACTTCCAGCAGGCGCTCCAGCAGTTCCGGAACTTCGTCGACGAGGATAACGACTTCACCGATTTGCTCGAACTGCTCAACTACCTCATCGCCGACTACATCGACACGGACGATTCCCCGACCGACACCGACAGCTGGGAAGCGGAGGAATACGAAGAATACGGCATGGCGCCCCTGCCCCGCAACGGCGCCATCACCGACCGCAACGAATTCGCATTCATCCCAGGGATCACGGATCTCTTCCCGATCGACCAGGACGGCCGCATGTCCTACATCCGTCTGATCCCGCCCGCGAACGCCGGCGTCACCATCGACGGCAACCCGGACATCTTCAGCGTGACCGATGAATGGCTCTACGACGCATGCGACCTGGACGAAAGCGATCTGATCGACCTCAAGCAGGCGATTGCGGATTTCCACTCGTTCGACCGTGTCCCGCTCTCCGAAAGCCTCCCTTCCGATTCCACCGTGATGACGAAGATCAACAACTATGTGCGCTGGAGCTCGTCCGGCGTCTACACGGTCATCATCCGGCCCGCCGTGACCGACGAATACGGCGAAGAGCTGGAAAAGAAGGTTCCCGGCCGGCGCCTCGTCTTCACCTACACGCCGTCGCCCGTCACCGGCGCCACGAACGGCTTCGTCCAGTTCTACGAGTGGATGTTCTTCTGAGCTGAACCTGCCGGGCGGCCTGCGAACCGGCAGTCGCAACAGCATGATCTCCCTCCCCGTGCACTGAAAGAAACGGAATCAGCTGTCTTTTTTCGTGCAATGCCCCTTTCCGGAGTCGCAAGAAATGGAACTCAGAACAGTTTTCGACACGATCCCGGAGCAGTTCGATCGGTACAGGCCGCGTTACTGCGCGGAATTGTTCGACGCCCTGATCGGATACGCGGGGATCGGACCGGGCAAATCCGTTCTGGAGCTGGGTCCCGGCACCGGACAGGCGACGGAGCCCATTCTGAATACCGGATGCGACTACCATGCGATCGAGCTCGGGGAGCATCTGTTCGAGTTCATGAAGCGCAAGTACGGATCACGCCCGAATTTCCACATCGTGAACGGCGACTTCATCACGCACGATTTCGGCGGACAGCGGTTCGACCTGATCGACTCCGCGGCGACGATCCAGTGGATCCCCGAGGAGGTCGCTTTTTCAAAAACCTTTGCACTCCTGAAGCCCGGCGGTACGCTGGCGATGATGCTGACCGTGTCCGACTACAGGACTCCGGACGAAACCCTGTACGCAAACATCCAGAAAGTCTATTCCGAGCATTTCAGGCCGGATATTCCGTACACGCACGGCGGATTCCGGTACGACAGCGCGCCGGCTTACGGCTACACGGAGTTCGAACGCCGCGAGTTCCACGGGAAACGCGAAATGACCGCCGACGAGTATGTCTCGTTCTGCGGCACGCACTGCGACCACATCGTGGTCCCGGAGCCGTACAGGACCCCGTTTTTCGAGGGGCTGAGGGACGCCGTGCTCGCAGTGGGGAACAGGATCGTATTCCTCGACACCTACGTCCTGTATCTCGCGAAAAAACCTCTTTCCTGAAACCGCATTTTAAAAAGGAAAAACCGCCGGGCGGATGTTTTGCCGACATCTGCCGCGGCGGAAAACTTTTTTTAGCTCAAACTGAGCCTGTGAGCTTAAGGCTTACGGATTGAAGCGGACCCAGTCGATTTCGATGTGGTTGCCGCTGCGCATGCTCACATAGAGCGTGTGGACTCCCTTCACGTCGGTGGTCTGGAGCGGGCACACGGCCTCGGTCCAGTCGGGCCTGCCCTGGACCGTCACGGAGGCGAGGAGCGGGCCGTTGGCTCCGTCCGCGCGGAGGTCGATGACGCCGCCCGCGGTGGAGTGGCAGCGAAGCGTGACGGACTTCAGCGGGGCCTCGCCGAAATCGACGCGGTCGTAGGTCAGGTAGATCGGCTGACGGTATTCCGTGGTGTTCCAGAAGATGGCCTTCCAGCCGTCGAACGTGCGGTCGGAGTTGAGGAAATCGATCTTCACGTTCTCCGGTCCGATGGAGGAATAGCGGTCGATCTGGATCTCGCGGGTGGCCTTGGAGACGCCGACGCCGCGGAGCGTGGGCTTCACGAGATTGATGGTACCGTCCTCGTTGAACGTGAGCTCATCGATGCAGACGGAGCGGTTCTTGTCGAAGTAGGGCGAGTAGTCGTTGTGGTGGTAGAAGAGGTACCATTTGCCCTGGAATTCGACCACGGAGTGGTGGTTGGTCCAGCAGACGGTCTCGGACTGCTCCATGATCTTGCCCTTGTACTCGAACGGGCCGTACGGGCTGCTGCCCATGCAGTACGCCAGCGTCTCGCGCTCCTTCTCCGCCCACGGGAACGTGAAGTAGTAGATGCCGTTGCGCTTGAACATGAACGGGCCTTCCTTCATGCCGCTCTGCGGGGTGTTGTGCTGGATGCTTCTGGACGCGCCGTCGAATTCCTTCATGTTGTCCTTCAGCTTGGCGATCTGCATGCCCATGCCGGACCAGATCAGGTACGGCGTGCCGTCGTCGTCGATGAAGATGCACGGGTCGATGCCGTTCGCGCCCTGGATGGGCTGCTGGTCAACGCGGAACGGTCCGTACGGCTGGTCGGCCGTGGCGACGCCGATGCGGTTGTTCGCGGGGAAGTAGAAGTAATACTTGCCGTCCTTCACGTTGCAGTCCGGCGCCCACATGCTGTAGGAACGCGTGTTCACCCACGGCACATAGGTCTGGTCCACGATCACGCCGTGGTCCACCCAGTCGACCAGGTTGTCGGAGGAATACACGTGATAGTCCGCCATGCAGAACCAGTCCTTGCGGTTGTAGTCGTACGGCGCGGGGATGTCGTGCGAGGGGTACAGATAGACGCGTCCGTTGAAGACGTGGGCGGAGGGGTCGGCCGAGAAGTTGTCCCGGATGATCGGGTTCTGGGCCAGGAGGGGCGCGGAGAGGAGCATCAGGGCGCCTGCGAGGAAGCCGTAGTTTTGCGGTTTCATATACTTTTTCCTGTTTGGTTAAGGGGTTGGGAAATCGGACCGGAAGCCGCATCCGCGGCGGATGCGTTTTCTTTATTCAAAAATACTATACTGCAAACCCCGGAAAATACAATCCCCCGACACGCGAATAAATCATCGAAAGCATGTACTATTTTATCAATCCGGCAAAAACCCGGACGCACCGAAGAATCTGTCGCATATCAGACCCGGCGGCAAATGACAGAATCCCGGTTTGCGGAAAAACAACTCATCCGCCCCGTATCGCCGGGAAACCGGGTCCAGCGGCGGGAATCGAAGACGGGGAAACCGGTCCCCGAAGCGGGTCCCGAAGCGGAGAAACGCGGGATTTCGGGAATACGGACTTGACTTTCGGCGCTTTTATAGTATATTATAATTTCCCCGTTTTATTCAACCCTTTTGGACAACGAAAGATGGAAAACAAACTTCAGCAAATCGGCAATCGCATTCGCGACATCCGTCAGATCCGGGAAATCTCCGAAGAGGAAATGGCCCAGGTCACGGGCGTCACCGTAGAAGAATACCGGAAGCATGAAGACGGCCTCGTCGAAAGTCCGTTCGCCTTCCTTTACCTCTGCGCGGAGAGATTCGGTGTCGATGTCGGTGTACTTGTGAGCGGCGAGTCGCCCAAGCTTTCGTTGTTCGACATCACACGGAAGGGCGAGGGACTCCCGATCAAGCGCCGCGAGGAGCTCGACTACCGCCACCTCGCGCCCCTGCTGAAGAACCGCCACACGGAACCGCTCTATGTCCGCGCCCAGCCGCAGGACGAGGGTCTGCCGATCCACCTCACGACGCACCCCGGGCACGAGTTCGACTACGTGCTGTCCGGCCGCCTGCGCATCCAGCTCGGCAGCAGGATCGAGGTGCTGAATCCGGGCGACAGCGTGCTGCTCGACTCCAGCCTGCCGCACGGCATGGTCGCCGCCGACGGGAAGCCCTGCGAATTCCTCGCCATCGTCATGTACGGCGAAGGCTCCGAGGCCCCCAAGCCCGCTCCGGCCGCCGCAGTCCCGGAGGACGACGAAGCGCCGTCCGACCAGCGCCTCCTGTATCAGGATTACCTCGACGCCGGGTTCGACGAGAACGGCATCCTGAACAAGGTCAAGTTCCACTATCCCGACAATTTCAACTTCGCATACGACGTGCTCGACCGCCTGGCCGAGAAGACCCCGGACAAGGTCGCGCTCTGCTGGCTCAGCCGCAACCACGAACACCGCAACTTCACGTTCAAGCAGCTCTCCGACCTCTCCTGCCAGGCGGCGAACTACCTCGTCTCCCTCGGCATCAAGAAGGGCGACCGCGTTATGATGGTGCTCCGCCGCAACTACCAGTTCTGGATCCTCATCAACGCGCTGCACAGGATCGGCGCGGTGGCGGTGCTTGCCCCGAACCAGCTCCTCGTGCACGATTTCCAGTACCGGTTCGACAAGGCGAGCATCCGCGCGATCATCTGCACCTCGGACGGCGAAGTGCTCGAGCAGGCCGACGCCGCCGCGAACCTCTGCAAGTCCGTCGAATTCCGCATCGCCACCAACGGCACGCGCCTCGGCTGGCTCGATTTCGACGCCTCGCTCGAACGCTACAGCACGGTCTTCAAGCGCCCCGCCGACCTGAAGGCGACCGACACCATGCTGATGTTCTTCAGCTCCGGCACCACCGGCTACCCGAAGATCGTCACGCACATCTTCTCCTACCCGCTCGGACACATCATCACCGCCCGCTGGTGGCACTGCGTCGACCCGAACGGCCTGCACCTCACCATCTCCGATACCGGCTGGGCGAAGGCCATGTGGGGCAAGCTCTACGGCCAGTGGCTCTGCGAGGGCCCGCTCTTCGTCTACGACTTCGACCGCTTCAGCGCCGCCGACATCATGCCGCTCTTCAAGCAGTTCGGCATCACCACGTTCTGCGCGCCGCCGACCATGTACCGCTTCTTCATCCGCGAAGACCTCTCCCACTACGATTTCTCCACGCTCAAGCACACCACCATGGCGGGCGAGGCGCTGAACCCCGAGGTCTTCAACGTCTTCCTGAAGCAGACCGGCCACAAGATGATGGAAGGCTTCGGCCAGACCGAAAGCACCATGATCATCGGCAATATCCACGGCATGGAGCCACACCCCGGCTCGATGGGCAAGCCCTCGCCCATGTACCCGGTCGAACTCTTCGACGCCGATTGCAGGCCTGTCAAGCAGGGCGAGGTCGGCGAGATCGTCATCAAGGCGGAACCGGGCGAAATCCCCGGGCTCTTCGTCGGCTACTACGGCGACGAGGAGGCCACACACAGCGCCTGGCATGACGGCTACTACCACACCGGCGACACCGCCTGGGTCGACGAGGACGGCTACTACTGGTACGTCGGTCGCACCGACGACCTCATCAAGTCCTCCGGCTACCGCATCGGCCCCTTCGAGGTCGAGAACGCCATCATGGAGCTCCCCTACGTGCTCGAATGCGCCGTGGTCGGCGTGCCCGATCCCACCCGCGGCCAGCTCGTGAAGGCGTACATCGTTCTCACGAAGGACAAGCAGCCCAGCGAAGAGCTGAAGAAGGAGATCCAGGAGTACGTGAAGACCCATACCGCGCCGTACAAATACCCGCGCAAGATCGACTTCCTCCCCGAACTTCCGAAGACCGTCAGCGGCAAGATCCGCCGTTCCGCCCTCCGCCAGCTCGGCGACCAGCCCGTGCAGAAGCAGAGCTGAGCTCCCGCCGGTTCATGCAGAAGCATACTTGAGCTCCCGCCGGTCTCACTGAAAACACGCAAGCCTGTCCCTCGACTTTGGGGGACAGGCTTTTTTTACCTCTGCCGTTCGCGCCTCGCGAAACAGGACCTGCATGACCAACAGGTTCTATCGGATCAGCGTCCGCGCTTCTATGGCGGCGAAACCGTCGGCGGCGGCGCTTCCGCTCAGGCGTCCCTGCACTCGCCGGCACAGCCGAACGGGATGTGCACGGAGGGGGTGTACTCCTTGGCGGATTCGAGGTGGGGCGACCACTGGTCGTCGAAATAGATGTGCGGACGCAGCTGCTTCAGGATACGGCTTTTGTTCATGCCGCCGAGCGTGAACGTCTGGTCGACTGTGATGTTCCAGTCGCGGAGCGTGGTGGCGAGGCGCCATTGCGCCGGGCCGTTGCGCGCCGTGACGATGGCGGTGCGCAGGAACCTGTGGTACTTCGGGTCGGCGCTCCGGCGGTCCTCCTCCATGGTGTGCAGGCGGCTGAGCTTGGCGAAGAGGTCGGCGAGCGGGCCGGGCCCGAGCGGAACGCGCGACTGGCTGGTTTCGGATTTCCAGAACTTGTCGATGCCGCCGCTCTGGAAGACCTGTTCGGCGCTGTCGTCGGCGAGCACGCCGTCAAAGTCGAACGCCACGCGGAGCTCGTTGTCGTTTTCGTCGTCGTTGAGCTTGCTGTCCAGCACGTAGCCTGCGGCGAACCCGTTGCGGATGGCGTCGCGCACGTCGGTTTCGTTGCCGGAGAGGAAGAGCGAGACGTTGTAGGCGTCGATGTAGTCCACGGGATGCCCGTCGGTGAGGAACGCCGAGCGCGTGATGTCGAGCCCGTAATGGTCGATGCAGCGGAGCACGCGGTTTCCGGTGTCCGGGTCGTTGTGGCTGAGGAGCACGACCTCGACCGGCTTCGTGTCCGGGAAGAGTTCGTTGAACTTCAGGAAACGCCGGATGAATGGAAACGCGATGCCGGGCTCGAGGATCGTGTCCTCGTGTTCGCGCTGGTACTGGCGGTAGGCGGAAAGCCCCTTGCTGCGGTAGATCTCGTCGGCGACGTCCAGGCGGAAAAGCGCGCTGGAGGCGACCGCGATGACAAGCTTGTCCTCGATCGGGAACGCCATGTCAGATGCCCCCCTTCCGCACGTAGTCGAACGCCGCCGGGATGCGCGCCAGCAGGTCGTCGGCGATGAGGCCGCGCCCGGCGAGCGGGATATCGAGTTCGCCGAGCAGGCCGTGCAGGAAGACGCCGTCCTTCGCCGCCGTGAAGACCGAATCCGAGGCGGGCGCAAGCGCGGCGATGATGCCGGAAAGGATGTCGCCGCTGCCTGCGGTCGCCAGCACGGGCGACCCGCTCAGATTGAGCGCGCAGTTGCCGTTCGGAGACATCACGACGGTGCGAACGCCCTTCAGGGCCACGTGAAGCGCTGTGAACTTCGCGAGGGCTTCGGCGCGTTCGATGCGGCTCCGCCCGGAGTTCAGCCCGAGCGCCGTCTCAAGGCGCTTCATCTCGCCTTCGTGCGGGGTGACGACCGTAGCCGTGCCGAGTTCATGCAGGAGACCGGGATGCTTCGAAATCAGGTTGAGCGCATCGGCGTCCAGCAGCAGCGGGCACTGCGCGGATGCCATCAGTTTCCGCAGGAACGGCACGGTCTCGTCGGCGGTGTTCATGCCCATGCCGGCGGCGATCGCCGAAACGTTCGGCGGCAGGTCCAGCGCATCGGCGGAGCGTGCGGAAAAGACGCCGTTCCCGTCGTCCGGGAGACGTTTCACGATCAGGGCCTTCGGCGGGGCGCAGACGATCTCCATGGAGGACGGCACATAGACGGTCACGAGCCCGGCTCCAGCCCGGAGCGCAGCCTCCGCCGTCAGGAACGGCGCGGACGGATAGTCGCGGCTGCCGCCGATGACGGCCACGTGGCCGCGTTTCTGCTTGTACGTGTCGAATTCGATCGGGTTCAGGTTGCGGCGCACGTCCGCCAGCCCGGTGCAGGGCACGAACCGCGTGACCGCGTCGTCCGTTTCGTCCGGCAGCCCGATGTCGATCACACGGATGCGTCCGCAGAGAGCGGGACCGCGCCCGGTCAGCATGCCGGTCTTCGGAAAGGCGAACGTGACCGTGACATCGGCTCGCACCGCCGCGCCGCCGCGCACCCCGCCGTCGTCGGCGTCGAGTCCGGACGGCAGATCGGCGGCGATGACCGGGAGGTTCAGGTAGTTTGCGAGGTTGATCCAGTGGAGCCAGGGTTCCCGCAGCGTGCCGCTGAAACCGGTGCCGAGGAGCGCATCGATCACAACCGCGCCCGTCAGGTCAACGGCATGAAGCTCGCGGCTCCGTTCGATGGTCGCGGGCATCTCCGACCAGGCGCGGAGCGCGTCCCCCTTGAACTCCGACTCCGGGCATGTATGGAAGACCTTGACGCGGCAGCCGCGTTCGAAAAGACACTTCGCCGCGACGAACCCGTCGCCTGCGTTGTTGCCCTTGCCGGCCAGCACGGCGAAGAACGTGCCGCAGGCGCGGAAGGACTCGGCCTCCCGCGCGAGCGCTTCGCCGGCGCGTTTCATGAGCGACCACGAATCGACCAGTCCGCTCTGGATCGCGGCGGCCTCGATGGAACGCATGAGCGTCCCGGAAACAGCTTTCATGGCGCA
The DNA here is from genome assembly GCA_017541665.1 of Lentisphaeria bacterium. GTDB lineage: Bacteria > Verrucomicrobiota > Lentisphaeria > Victivallales > UBA1829 > UBA1732. The sequence continues at coordinate 16,651 of JAFXYP010000081.1, forward strand.
ACCTCCTTGCTATGTTTCCTGCATGTTTTTGCAGAAAAATCCGATTTTGATTTGTCTTAACGGGGTTCACGGTGTAAATTTACTACATCTTTTTTCTTTTTCAACATCTATAAAACGGTTTTCGCCTTTTTTTATGGCCATTTACGAAGAAAAACAGCCTCCGGTTCTGCGGACCGTACTGCTGATCGCCGTCGTGTTCCTCGTTTCCTTCCCGCTCATGCAGATCGGGACGAATGAGCTGTACTCCACGGAGGGCGAGTACGCCGCGGCGGCATACGAGCTCAACGGGCTGAACACCCTTGTGACCGTGCACGGGACATTGCCCGAGACGGTCTTCCCCCTGTTTCCCGCCATGGTCCGTCTGCTGCTCAACTGCGGACTGCCGCTCGAATTCTCCCTGCGGTTCATGTCCCTGCTGCCGCTGGGTCTGTTGGCGCTCCTGACGGGTCTGATTTGCGGGCGGGCGGCGGACCGCCAGGCAGGAGCTGCGGCGGCGGCCATCGTTCTGACCACGATCCTGACCGGCACGAAAGCGCCCGAGGGCTATCCGCAGATGCTGTCCGCGCTGGTCGTCTATACCGGCTGGATGATGTGGTTCTACCTGGGGTTCGTCCGGTCGCACTGGAACGCCGCATGGCTGTCCGTCGGGCTCTTCGGCAGCCTGGCGTTCTACACAAACGGCATCACCGCGGTCCTGTATTTCCTCGTGCCGCTGGCGTTCCAGCAGAGACCGTTCACGGTATGGTCGAAACTGCGCAAGCCGGGACTCCTCGCGGGGATCCTGCTGGCAGCGGTCTTTTTCTTCGCGTGGCTGACGCCGATCCAGAACTGGCTGGCGGCAAATCCCGAACCCGCGCGCGAAGCGTCCGATTTCCGCATCCTGACGTATTTCAAGGACATCGCGCTCCGGCCCTTCGACTCCGCCGTCCGGTTCTTCCCGTGGACGCTGATGCTGTGGGCGCCGTTCTGCCCCGCTCTGATCGCCATCGAACGCAATCCCCTGCTCATCAAGTACCACCGGATCCTGTTCGTGGTGCTCGGGCTTATGATCTGGTTCAATCCGCAGACCAAACCGCGCGACCTGTTCTATCTGCTGCCGGTCGCATCCGTGCTGGCGGCCTGCAACTACTGGATCCTGGTGCGGCGCTATGCCGGGAAGTTCTTCGGCCTCTTCATGCTGCTGGCGGTGCTGGCGCTCGCGGCCGGAGCGGCGGCCGCGGCCTACCTGATCCTGCCGCAGGATGTGTTCGCGAAGTTTGCGATCGGAGTCGAACTGCCGCCCGAGAAACCGGCGGTCACCATGCTGATGACTGCCGAGATCGTGCTTTCCGTTGCGGCGGCGGCCGCCGCGGTCCTGCTCATCCGCATGCGCCGTCCCGTCTGGATGACCTATCTCTTCGTGTTTGCGTCGTTCATGCTGCTCTACTGGTCCGTGATCAACACGGTGCGGAGCATGAACCGGAGCAAGGAGGACCTGGCGGCGGGCGTCCTGACGGCGTTGAAGGACGATATCGCCTCCGGCGCCGCCCCGGTGATGCTCTACAAGGACCCGGCCATCATGGGGCTTTATTCCGAAGGATGCTACATCGGGCTTCCGATCCGTACGCTCGCCAGCGACAAGATACCGGCGGACGTGGACCCGGCCTACGTGCTGACCGCAGACGTCCCCTCGCACTACACGCGCACCTGGACCCGCCTCTACGACTGCGAGTACAGGCATGAACATTTGTATATCTACAAAGGCGTTTCCCTCAAAAAGGAGCTTTCCGATGACGACGAATATGACTATGAATGAAGCGAAACCCTTCCTGGCGACCGCCACAAAGGAGGAGATCGCCGCGGCGTTGAAGGCCGCCGGACAGCCCGCATACCGCGCAAACCAGGTCTACGACTGGATCGTGAAGAAATGGATCGTCGATCCGGCGCTCATGACCAACCTTTCCGCCGCCGCGAAGGAAGCCCTTTCGGAAGCCTTCCTGTGCCCGTCCGTCGCGATCGAGGCGGAATACCCCGCCGACGACGGATCCGCAAAGTATCTGCTCCGGCTCCACGACGGCGAGACCATCGAATGCGCCCGTATCCCAGCGGAAGACGGACGCATGACGTTCTGCCTGAGCTCCCAGGTCGGCTGCCCCGTCTCCTGCGTCTTCTGTTCCAGCGGCGCGGACGGGCTCACGCGCAACCTGGCCGCCGGAGAGATCGTCGAACAGTATTTCCTGCTCTGCCGCAAGCTCGGCCAGTCGCCCGACAACGTGGTCATGATGGGCATCGGCGAACCGCTGCTGAACTTCGACAACCTCGTCTCGGCACTGAACGTCATCACGAACCCGGACGGCGTTGCGCTCGCCCAGCGCCGCGTCACCATCTCCACCAGCGGCTGGACTCCCGGAATCCGGGCGCTGACGGAACTCCGAAAGCAGTGGAACCTGGCGCTCTCGCTCCACGCCCCCGATGACAAGACGCGCGCGATGCTCATCCCCACGAAGTTCCGCCGCGACATCCGCGAGATCCTCGTCGCCTGCCGGGAACACCGCGAGGCCACGGGACGCCTGCTCACCATCGAATACGTCCTCCTCGCCGGCATCAACGACTCCCCGGAAACGGCGCGCAAATTCGCCCGCCTCGCCGCGGACGCAAACGCGAAGGTCAACCTCATCCCCTACAACAAAGCGCGCGGGGCGTTCGAACGTCCTTCCCGCGAGGCTGTCAAACGCTTCGAAAACGCTTTGAAGACCCTGCACGTGCCCGTGACCGTCCGGGTCGAAAAGGGCGCCTCCGCCACGGCCGCCTGCGGACAGCTTCGCGCGACCTCAAAGAAAAGCGGCGCGGGCAAGGCCCTGGCGGCATTTATGGCCGTGCTGACGCTGCTTGCCGCCGTCTCCTGCTCGACGACCTCGCGTCCGAAGACGCTTTCCGACGGCCAGCGCGAACTCATGGCACAGGTCGTCTGTCCCGAGGAAGACCTCGCCCCGCTCTACCAGGCTCTTTCATACACCGATCCGAATTTCATCGACCCGGAGACCGGACGCACCCCGCTCATGACGGCTGTCGCGCTCTCCGACGTGCCGCGCGTCTCCGCGCTTCTGGCGTCCAAGGCCGACCCGAACGCAAAAGACGAAAACGGCGTCCGCGCGATCCATTACGCCGCGGGCGAACCCGATCCGGCGCTCCTGCGCACGCTCATCGTCGGAGGCGCGGACATCAACGCGAAAGGCCGCATCGGCAAAACCCCCGTCATGGAGGCGGCCCGCCTCGGAATGCTTCAGAATGTCAGGATCCTCGTCGACGCCGGGGCCGACCTCAATGCGCGCGACGACCAGGACCGCAATGTCGTGATGTTCGGCGCGATGGCGAAACAGTCCTCGCCCGAGATCGTAAAATGTCTGCTTGAGAACGGCGCGCCGGACTTCTCGTTCAGCAGCAAGGGCGACACGCCGCTCTTCCTCGCCATCGACCACGGCAACACCGACACGGCCCTCTACCTGCTCGACCGCATCGAAAAATTCGCCGGGAACCAGGCCATCCATGCCGGCCCCGTCGAGATCGAATACACGATCTTCAACCGCTATAATGAAGCCACCGCCATCGGGCTCGCCGCCATGAAGCACGCCATCTATGCCGACGACATGAAGATCGTAAAGGCGCTGGTCGATCGCGACCTTCCGCTGAATTCGAGCGTAAACCGCATCTACAGGGCCATGAAACATGTCAATATCGAGGGGTTCCACGAACTCCTTGCGCGCAACAGCCTCATCGCGGACGGCAAGAAACCGCTCTTCTGGGCCGCCGAGACCGGAAACGTGCCGATCATGAAATACCTGGTCGAACACGGCGCGGACCCGAATGACATCGACCACGCCGGAAACCGTCCCCTCGCCTACGCACGCACACGCGATGCCGTCGCATACCTCCAGGAACTCCAAGAACGCATGGAATGAGCGCGGGAAGTTTCAAAACCCGGTATATGATCCTCCGCAAGACGCCGTTCCGCGACACCAGCCTCGTGGTCGCCGGGATCAGCGCGGACCACGGACGGCTCGATTTCGTCCTGAAAGGCGCCCGCTCCATCGGAAAAAAACAGTTCCCGACGGCGGACGTTTTCCGCGAATTCCTCCTCGAATTCCGACCCGCGCGCCGGGCGGACTCCATGCCGTCGCTCGTTTCCATGGACCTGACCGCCTCCCACGACGGCATCGCGCAGTCCATGGACTGCTACCTCGCCGCATGCAATTTCGCCGCGGAAACACTCCGCAGGGCGCAGCCCATGCTCGAAATGCCGTTGGCCTGGCAGGCGTTCTCCGTGATGCTGACCCGGATGGAACGCACCCTCTCTCCGAAAATCCCGCTCATGCTCGCACGTCTCGCCGTCCTGCGCGAACACGGATTTCTCTCCGGCGCCGCGCCATACCCCGAACTGATCCCGCCGCTGTTCCAATGCGCTGTCGAAGCCGATGCACCGTGGCCGGAGATCGACGAAACCGCGCTGAACCGTATCGACAGCTGGATCGAAACACGCTGCCGCATGCTCATCGCGTGACCGTTTTCTCCCCGAAAACGCGGCATGATCGAAAAAAAATGAAAAAAACAAAAAAGAACATGTAGAATCGACGAAAAAAACACGTTCTTACCCGTGTGTCTTTCCCGTCGATACATCAATGAATTTCAAAAAAACAATTGATGCGGGGCGTTGAATCGGCGGGAAAGACGCGTTCTTTAAAGTGGCGGGACAACAGCCCGATGAAATAGAACAGCAAACCGTAAACGATACATAAGGAGGCTACTATGAACAAAATTCTTACATTCGCAGTCGCCGGAATACTCCTCGCCGGGATCGGAACAGCCGGCTTCGTGAATGCCCAGGGGTTCCCCGGCGGACAACAGCCCGGAGCTTTCCAGCCGGGTCCGCGCGGCGGCGCTCAGCCCGGATTCGGGTTCGGCATGGGACCGCAGGCTGCTCCGCGCAGCGGATTCGGGTTCGGCATGGGACCGCAGGCTGCTCCGCGCAGCGGATTCGGATTCGGCATGGGACCGCAGGCTGCTCCGCGCGGCGGATTCGGGTTTGCACCACAGGCCGGTCGTCAACAGCAGAGGGCCGGCAGAGGCAACCAGCGCGGCGGCCAGCAGGGTTTCGGAGCCGCACCGCAGGCCGGTCGTCAACAGCAGAGGGCCGGCAGAGGCAACCAGCGCGGCGGCCAGCAGGGTTTCGGAGCCGC
>JAFXYP010000082.1 GCA_017541665.1 Lentisphaeria bacterium
CCTCGGAGCCGGAGCTCCGAGGGCTATGAACTTTTACGCCAGACTTGCGATATTCAGCCAGGCGGATTTATCGTCCAGTTCCGCAAGCGAGGACGCGGAGGCGTCGGCAAAGACATCGGCATCGTACCCGCCGAAGATCAGCGCATCCGAAATGCCGAGGGCGTCGGAGGTTTCCGGCATGGAGAGCGCGGAGGCATCGGGCGGCGGAGTCAAGCCGAGTGTGACATTGTAGAACACTTCCGCGCCCTTCTTCGCGCCCGTGGACTGCATGGAGACGAAGTACTTGACGTCGTCAGAGGTGGCTTCCTTGATCTCAAGCGTCTTCTTGACCGGCTCGCCAGAGACGTATTGGTCCTTGACCGCGATCGTCTGCGAAGTCAGCGTCTTCTGTTTCCACGTGACCGTTTCACCCTTGACGACCCTGGTGAGGCTGTAGACCGTGAACTTCAGGCCCGGACTGGCTTTTTCAACCGTGCCTTCGCTGTAGGCGTCGACCGTGAACGTGCAGGTTCCCGGCGAAGTCAGTTCGATCTCCGCATAGTCCCATTCGTCGCCGAATCCGACGAAGTTGTCGTAGGTTTTGTATTCCTCCCCGGCTTCCCTCGAAACGCCGAGGCTGCCGCCCGTCTCCAGCATGAGCCTTCCGGGCTCGGTTCCGGCGACGACGTTGTTCGGGTACAGAGACGGATTATAGTGTGCCGGATCCGCCTTCTTGTCGTACAGATATTTGTTGTCGCCGCTGTCGGCGTATTGGAACGCATAACTGTCGACGCTCGCATCATAATACGCCTCGGTGTCCTTGTTCCTGCTTGTGGACTGCATGGAGATGTAGTAGCCGACGTTCGAATCTTCGGAACTGGAAAGGCGGTCGAGCAGGAGTTCGTTCGCCGGAGCGGAATACAGTCCGCCTTCGCCTTTCTTCAGCTTGATCGTCTTGAGCGCCTTCATGGTGTACAGGGTGTTTCCGGTCTTTTTGTCCTTGCCCTTGACTGTGAGGCTCCAGACGGTGAACGTCGACGCATCCGTCGCCGTCACGTTGAAGTTCAGCTTCACCGGGCTGGAGGGCTTGAGCCGCGCGAAGTCGGCCTTGTCGCCGAATCCGACGAAATTGCGCCATGTCTTTCCCGTGCTGCTGTCGTAATAGGAATTATTATCCATCGCAACGGTGTACGAACCGGTTCCGGGGGTTACTGTATAGAAATAAGACGGATTCAGCGTTTTCGCCTTCGAGTCGTACAGATAGTTGTTCCAGCCGTTGTCGCCGGCGGAATAGAACTTGGTGCCGGGATTCTTCGCCGTGCCGTCATAGTTGAGCTCGACGTTGTAGAAGCATTCCGTATCCTTCTTCTTGTCGATCTTTGTTTCCATGGAGAGGAAATACGTCCCGGCTTCGAGGTAGACCGCCTTCGTCGAAACGGTGGAGTGCGTGGCATTCCCCTTCACAGAGATCGAGGTCGTCTGGACTGCCTTCTTCGTGTACGTGCATTTTTCATGGACCGCATCCCATTTTTCCGTGATCTGGTAGATCACGAACTTTCCGGCGGCCCTTGCCGTGACGTTGAAGCTCAGGCGCGCCCCCGTTTCCAGCTTGAACTTGCCGCAGTCGGAATCGTCGGTGTCCGGGTCGAATCCCTTGCCGGTGATCTTGCCGACGAAGTTGTTGTACGTGATGAGGTTTCCGTCGGCGTCGTACTCGCCAAACGACTGATCGATCGTCAGCGGCTTGTCGAGCGGAATGGGCGACGTATAGTATTTGTCGAGGATGGTTGCACCGGAATAATAGATGCCGTCGTCCTCGTAACTGACGGGCTTCTTCGCCTTCTTGTCCCAGAGCTTGTCCACGTTGTTCCAGCCGCCGTCCGGTCCGTTGTCCGCGATGTAGTCGCCGACGGTCAGAACGAGCTGGTTTTCCTCCGAAAGCGTGAGCGTGTAGAAATCGTCGCCGAACTGGACGGGGCCGGAATCGAGCGAGATCTCGCCCCAAGTATAATGGGTTCCGTAGTAGTCATAATAGACCGTGACCGTCTCGTCGAATCCCGCGGCGTTGTCCGCGAGGATGTATGTCCCATGCGGCTGGCCGTAAGCCGACACCGTGATGGAGATCTCCGGAGCGCCGGAGAGGGCGGAATAGTCGTTCAGAAGCGGCTTGTCCGAAGGTTCGGAGATGCCGGAGATGTCGAAGCTGAAAACGGATCCCTCCGCCATCGCAACGGTCGCGCCGGTTTCGACGGTGAGCTGTCCCGTGAGCCAGCCGCCCGCCCCGACGGAAACTATGCCGTTGGTTTTGACCGTGATCGCCGCCGCGATCGTGCCGCCGGACTCGACGGAGACCGAACCTCCGCCATAGACCGTGGCCTGCCCGTCCAGGAACGAGCTGGATCCGGACACCACGACTTTGCCGCCGTCCGCGACTTCCGCTTCCCCAGTCATCGTGCCGCTGGTCTCGACGGAGACCGTGCCGCCGCCATAGACTGTGGCCTGCCCGTCCAGGAAGGAACTGTAACCGGACACCACGACTTTGCCGCCGTCCAGGACCTCCGTTTTCCCGGTCAGCGTGCCGCTGTAGCCGACCGAGACCACACCGCCGACCGACGTCAGCCCGGAAACGAATCCGCTGTCTCCGACGAAAAGTTTTCCGCCTTTGGCGATGGTGACGTCAACGGCGGAGCCGCCGCCGGAGACGGTCATGCCGGCGCCGTCTTCAATGGATGCCGAGGATGCCAGCGCATCCCATATGACATTCACGCTTCCGCCGGAAACCACCGTCGAGGTCACCGTCGCGTTGCTCCCGACGGTCATGCCGACGGAATCCCCCTTCATCGTGACGCCGGACGCCGACGCACTGTAGCCCCAGATCTCCAGCCGGGCGGCATCCTCCAGCGTCACATCGCCCGCGACCGCATCGACGATATCCACGTACCCGCTCGAATGCACGACCGTGCGGAACGCGGAGCCGCCGCTGTAGACATCAAGACGACCGCCCGCAACATCGGTGTCATACGCGAGACCGCCGCTGTAGACCTCCATATGCGCGTCATAGTAACTGGAGGTATGCGAATCCGTGTAATCGACCAGGAGTTTGGTCTTGCTCGCGACCGTGCCGGAGTGGACCGTGGCGCTCTGCCAGATCAGCGTCAGGCCGGTGAAGGTGTTCTCCTCGAACTCGATCGGAGTGCCGTCTCCGTAGCCGGAATTGTAAACACCGACATAACCGCCGTTTTCCCTGATCTTTCCGGTAAACTCTCCCCCGCCGACATAAAGGTTACCGCCCTGTTCGACCGTGAATCTATCCGCGCCCTGAACGACGCCGCCGGATTCGATGGCGAGGGCAGCGCCGGAGTTAATCCGCGTCTCTTTGCTGACATCCAGGAGACCGCCGGAGGAAACGGCGATCCCGAAGCCTTTTTCCAGTGCGCCGAAGTCGGTCATGTGGCCGTCCGCGACCTCGAACGCGCTGTCAGCATAGGTTCCCTGAACAAGGGTTCCTCCAAGCCCGGCGGAGGAAACAAGGGTTATCGTCGCCTTTGCGCCGTCTTCCATTTTGAGGTTCGTGGCGGATGCTCCGCCATAGATGGCGATCGAACCGCCGCTGCTCACGGTCACGCCGTCCGCGATGCCCCAACTGGTCGGATAGTAGCCGTAGTAGTCGCTCCCATACCCGTCAAGGAACATGTAACCGCCGCCGCTCACGGTGACGCCCGACGCGACGCCGCCGTAGTTGACCCAGATCTGGCATCCGCTTCCGACCGTGGTGTCCGACGCGATGCCGCCGTAGGAAACATTGAGGTAGCCGCCGCGGTCTTCGATCCATGAATGGCCTTCATAGCTGCTGCTCACCTGTACCGCGCTGAGCACGGTCCCGGTCGCCTTCGCGCCATCGCCCAGGCTCATATAACCGTAATCCGCAAGCATGAAGTTTTCGAGCGCGCAGGTGTATCCGGCGACGACTTTCCCGCCGCTGCTCACGATGGCGTTTTTCGCGGTTCCGCCGTACAGCCACATATGTCCGCCGTTCACGTTGACGTCCTGAAGCGTTCCGTCTGTCATGGAAACCCGCCCGCCTTCGAGCTTAATGTCGGTCGCCTCGCCGCCTTCAATGCCGAGGATGGCTCCGGCGGAAGAATAATAATCTCCGTAGGAATCCCTGATGCCGTGGAACGTCGCGTTTGTCAGCGTACCGCCGGCGGAGACGCCGACCTCGCCCCCGCTGGAAACATTGAAGTTGGTCGCCTTTCCGCCGGCGGAAACGGTGATCTGTCCATTTTCGAACGTGATGTCGTCCGCCTCGCCGCCGTTCGCGATGCTGAGGCCGATCCTGTTCGCGCTGAAATGCTCGAACCTGCCGTCCTTCAGCAGGATTTGCGTGCTGTCACCCATCGTGCCGGAGACGAATGCGCCGGTCGTTGGGTCGACTCGAAGCCACAAATAGACGTTTTCCGTAATCTTGAGATTGGTCACGGAACCTCCGGCGACGGAAAGAGTGCCGCCGCTGAAGTCGAGTTCGTCGGCGGTCGCTCCGGTGTAAACATAGAGAGTTCCGGCCGTTACGGTCAGGTCTGTCACGGTCGCGCCGGAGGAGGCATATCCATAGCCGCCGTTGAGGACCGATTTCTCCAGCGTGCCGCCGTTTTCAATGGTTATCCCGTACCCCATGCCGTCGACATAGGGTGCAATGGCGGAAACCATTCTGCCGCCGTTGAGGATCGATACGGCTCCCGTTACACTGGCGCCGCTTACCGTGCCGGCGATTTTGCCGCCGCCGTTCAGGCCGTAGACGACCGCGCCGCCTTCGACCGTCCAGTCTCTCCCGCTCAGTCCGCTCGCCACCGCGTTGCTGTGGATGACGCCGGAGCAGTTGTCGTAATAGGACGAGGCCAGAGCAATATTGTATGCCGAACCGCCTTCGTACAGGTGGAATGCGCCGCCGTTGCTGACGATGGCAATGTCGGTCGCGGTGGTCCCTGCGTGGACCGTGACCAAGCCCATGAGCGTCTGATTGCCGAACGAATTGGGGCTGAACGTGACCTCGACGCCTTCGCCAAGCTCGTATCCGCCGCCGTTCTCGACCAGTTTCGTGCCGTCTGTGATCGTCGCACCGTTCGCGATCTGAACGCGTCCGAGTTCATCCGCGGTGATGACGCCGGACGCGATCGCCCCGCTTAAAAGGTTCATGGAGCCGGCGGATACCCAACCATAACTGTCCACGCCGCCTCTGGCGGTCGCGCCGTTCACCACGCCGCTGCTGTAGACATGCAATACGCAGCAGCTGACGGTCGTGTCGGTCGCCGTGGTCCCGGAGTGAACCGTGGCGGACTCGTATTGCTTCAGTACCGTACCGCTGAATTCATGCGGCGTGAACGTTGCGGATCCGTATGCGCTCACGTAGACATAGCCTCCGTCTTCGATGATGCCGACCGCGGATCCGTAGTCGTAGACATACACGCGGCCGCCCGGCCGCACGACCGGATTGGTTGCCGTCGCGCCGGACTCGATGCCGAAGCCGTTGCCTCTGTCGATCTTCAGGTCGCTGATCTTGCCGTCGCTGAGGGCGAACGCGGTTCCTCCGCTGGTGCCGTTGACGACGGTATTGAGGGCGATTGGGAAATGAACACCCGCTCCCGACTCCGCCACGATCCCGGTCGCCGTCGCGCCGCTGGAGACAAAGACGCGGCCGCTGCCGGCGACGTTGATTCCGTCCGCGACCGCGCCGGAGGACAGATACAACACACCGTCGCTGAGGACCGTCGTATTGCTCGCCGTGGTTGCGTCGATGCCCTGTTCTTTCCATCCGCTGCTTGTGTAAAGGTACATGGAAGCGCCGCTGCCGATCGTCGTATGATTCACCAGACCGCCGTTCCCTACGGTGACGTAGCCGTCGCTGGTGATCGTCGTGCTGTCCGCGGAGCCGCCGATCACATACATCTGGCAGTAGCTGTTGACCACGGTGTTGTCCGCCTCGCCGGAACTGAGGACATTCATGGATACGTAGTAGGTCAGGGTCGTATCGGTCGCCGTGCCGCCGCTGGAGACATACATGGATCCGCCGGTCAGTGTCGTTTTGGTCGCCGTGCCGCCGTTGCCGATGTACATGGAGTCGTAGTAGAGGCTCAGGCCGCTGAGCACATTGCCGGATTCGTTGGGAACGTCGTATCTGGTGTAGGACATGGTTTCCTCCGTTCGGGGGGCTAAAAACTGTTACTGTTTGTTCTTTTTCAACAATACTATAGTGCACAAAACTGGGAATACAAGTAACAAAACATTGAAAAACACTTTTTTTGCGCCACAAAAAATGCCTCACCGCCCATGACAGGGAGATGAGGCGCGACTGTGTTTGTGTTTTGTTTTTTACAGCGAGGCGAGGAGACCGTTGCCGGTTTCGCCGAAGAGTTTGTCCGAAGCGGGATCGAGGTAAGAACCTGCAAGGACGTCCGTGTCGTACTGGCCGATGCTCAGGCTGTCCGGCATGGCGAGGCTGTCCGCGTGCGAATCCGTCTCCGGCATGGCGAGCGCGGAGGCGACGGAAGCGGTCTCCGGCATGGCGAGCGCAGCCGCATCTGCGACACTCACAAGCTCTTTTTCAACGCCGAGATGGATTACTTTCATGCCATTAAACAAATCGACGGACAGCGCATATGTGGCTCCGGCCTTGCCCTTCTTGGCATTCAGGGACTGCACGGAGTAGAAATACCGTGTTTCGCCGCCCGCGGCGACGTCGAATTCCGCCGTGGTCTCCGTTATTACCTTTCCGTTCTTCGTCTTGAGCGTCTTGGTCGCGAGGATATTCTGCTTCCAGCCTTTCGCGGTTTCGGAAAGTGTGAAGACCGTTAATTTCACGGAATCGTCCGACTTGATTGCGAAACTCAGTTTCGCATCTTCGCCGACCGAGAATTCCGCAGAGTCGTACCGGTTGTGCGACAACTCCTCCCGTTTCAAGATGCTGAAGAAAGCTTTCGCCACAGGGACGGCGCACCGTCTTCCGGAGACGGGGCGGTCCTAATTCTTGTGTGCCGGATCGTCGGACCAGTCGCCGTATGCCTCCGTCGGTTCCGATTTGTCGGCGGTGGCTCGCTGGGACGGGGGGATTGTCGCAAGCCAGTACTTGACCTCGACGTGGTTGTCGACATAGAGGAGCGGCGGCGCCCCCTTGTGACGCCAGTTGTATCCGGCTCCGGCATAGCCCCATTCCCCTTCCGAATTGTCTGTGGCCGGACGGATGTGGAACACGCTTGTCTTGTCATGCTCCTCCTTGCTTCTGGCGAAGTCGTTCCCGTTCATGGTATGCTTCGGCGTCCACCGGTCCGTCATGAGGATCAGGGACGAAGGGATGCGGACAACGGAGATGCGGGACTTGACAAGCCGCTTGTCGCCGGACAGGATGTATCTGCAGTTGTCATTCCGGGCATAGCTGACGGGGATCCGGTTGTTTCCCTCTTCCGTGATGCCGTTGCTTCCATTGTGGGAGACGTCGGACGGGCAGCGGAACACCTTTCTTGCGAGCGTATAGCCGATCTGGTCCTTCCTGATGGCATCGGCATTCGGGCCGGCGAGGACCTTGTCCGGACTGGCCCCGGCAGAGACGGCGATCATGCCATACCAGTTTGTCCAGTCCCCGATGATCCTGTTTAAGGACAGCCGGTCGCTCATCGCATATTGCAGGATGTACATGCCGATGGATTTCTGGTTGTTGAGGCACCCTGCCTTGTTGGCCGTCTCCCGCGCGGATCTCAGCGCGGGGAGTAACAGCGCGGCCAGGATCGCGATGATTGCAATCACGATAAGAAGTTCTATCAATGTAAAGGACCGGGATGGATGTTTTATTGTCGGACTTCCTTCTTTTTCGATATGGTTTTGGGGCGTATCACAACGGTTCCCCGGACAATCGTCCTGCGGCACGGGGGACGCGGAGCATTGTCATCCGGGGATGAAACAGCAGCCCGCCCATGCTTTCATCTTTAATGTAGCACCTTTCTACACACATTCAAGTCTTTTTCGAAAAAGTCTTGAAAAAAGCGCACGAAACTTGAAATGCTCTTGAGGTGGAATCTCGGGATCGGTGAACCCCAACTTGATGGGAGAAGAGTCTCGCATGTCGCAAACACGCATTCTTTAAACGCACTCGCAAACATAGATATGCAACTCTCGCCTTTTCGTTTTTCATGCTCAAAAGTCGGTTTTGTTTTCTCTTTATGAAAAAGAGATTGAGAGAACGATATTTCGTAACACGAAAAAAAGAGAAAAAGGAAGGGTGAGTTAATTCTTCCCTCAGAAAAGAGTCGCGCCGGTTTGGCTTCGCGCGGCTGACTATTTTTTGTATCTACGCGTCATCGGCCTCCCCGTGACGCATTTTTTTGTCCTGCCATGTCCCGTCCGACCGTGGCGTTGCCTTCGGGCGTTCCGTGCCAACCGATGTTTCGCAGGGCATGCCTGCTTTTTTTCATCATGGCCCGGAATCGGGAAAAAAAAGAGGGGAGTCGGTTTGAGCCCGACTCCCCGGATGTGATTGCACGAATTGGAAAGACCGATTATTTCTTGTTGAAGACGATCGGAGCAAATTCGCGGAGGCAGCGACGCCAGGTCAGCCACTCGTGGGCGGTTCCCTCGGAAACGAAGAACGTGGTCTTGATGCCGAATTCATTGAAGGCATCCGCCACACGCTTCGCATTCTCGGGACGTTCCTCGGAGCCGAGTCCGATGAAGATGTGGTTGATGCTCTTGGAGGGATCTTCCTTCGCCGTCTTGAACGCGCCGTTGAACGCCTGGTCGATCGCGCCGTTCACGGAAAGGCCGCTGAAGCTGCCGATCCAGGAGAATTTGTCGAGGTTGGACGTAACGGTGCTCCAGGTCTGCATGCCGCCGCGGGAAAGACCTGCCATGGCGCGGTTCTCGCGTCCGGGCAGAGTGCGGAAGTTGGCATCAATGAACGGAAGGAGCTCGTTGACGAAGATGTCGTTGACGTTGCCGCCGCGGCCGCCCTCGCCGGGCTTCTTGAAATAGGAGTTGGTCTTCAGGTCGCCGCAGTCCATGACGATGATCATCGGGACGGCTTTCCCGGCCGCGATCAGGTTGTCCATGATGTAGTTTGTCTTTCCCTGATTGGTCCAGCCGTTTTCATCTTCGCCCCAGCCGTGCAGGAGGAGGAGGACCGGGTAACGCTTTTCGGGATGCGTCTCGTATTCGGCAGGCGTGTAGACGTGGCAGACGCGCGGGACGCCGTTGATCTCGGACCAGTAGTCGCAGCGGCGGACCTGGCCGTGCGGGACGTTCTTGTCGAAGTGGTAGTAGGCCGCTTCCTTCTCGTCTTCCGGGATCTCGATGCCGGACTGCTCGAAGTTACCGCCGAAATACGCTTCCGTACCCGGATCGAAGAACGTGTTGCCGTCGACATTGTAGGAATAATAATGGAAACCGACGACGAGCGGATCGGTCTTGACGGTCCAGCGGCCGTCGGAGGCCTTCTCCATGTTGTAGACTTTGCCTTCCTGCGTGATCGTGACTTTCTGCGCGCCGGGGGCATTCACTTTGTAGATGGCTTCGCGCGTCTTCGGATTCACGGCGGGATACTGGGAATTGAAGATGGTCGTTTCGGAGGGGACGAATCCTTCCGGAAGCGGTTCCACACGTCCGCCGCCGCCGAAGCCGCCGGCTCCGAACGGGCTGCCGCCGTTGCGCTGACCGCCCTGACGCTGACCGCCCTGACCGGCCTGGCCTTGCGGACGCTGGCCTTGCGGGCGCTGGCCGCCCTGGCCCATGGCCGGACGCTGACCGCCCTGGCCCGGTCCCTGTGCGGGAGCCTGTGCGAGCGCAGTCAGAGCGAGCGCGAGTGCGACGGAACAACCGAGGAAATAACCGAGTTTCATGTTTTGAACTCCTTATTGTTGTTTTGAGCTTATTCCGAGGTTACCTAACAATCAGAAGTCAGCTCGTTATTGAGATCATCTACTAATATACATTCGCAACGCGAAACTTCAACCGATTCTTTGAAGATTCGGAAACGAATTTCCGACCGCGCAGAAAACGATGCACGATTCCTTTCCGGTTTCGGAGACGGGGAGGGGGAGCCGCGCGGATTCCCGGTTTGTCAGGAAATATCCGCAATCTTTGAGAGTCCGCCAATCAGCGCGCTCTGTTCTGCAGGGGAAAGACCGGAAAGAAGCTTTTCGCAGAGATCGTCAATTGATCTGAGAGAGTCGTCGACAAGCTTCCGGCCGTATTTGGAAAGAGAGATCTGAATTGCACGGCGGTCGTTCGGATTCTGAACGCGAACAAGCAGGTCTTTGTTCACTAAGTCATCGACGAGCTCGGAAACGGTTGCCGGTGCAAGTTTCATTGCCGCGGCAAGCTCCTTCAACGCGATGCCTTCCGGCTTTTCCTCGGTAATCATGCAGATGAGGGAAAGGATGCGGTTTTCACGGACCGAGATGTCGATATTCGGCATGCCCGGAAGACCGGTTGCCGTTTCACGGAAAAGATCGTGGATCTTGGCAATGGACTGCCTGAGAATCGCTGCATCTGTTTTTTTCATGAGCCTGCTTCCTCTGGGGGTTGCGACAGTTTGACGGAATAAAATAACATACATCATGTTTCGAAAGAATGCAAGCCTTTTTTTTATGTTTTTTCCTGCTCTGAAAAACTCCATCTTTCGCACATCGTGAAATATGGTGACAATTTGGATCCCCCGACACGAATCGTGAAGAAGGAATCATGCAATCGTTTGAGCCCGAAAATGCCTGTTCCCGGAGAAAGGCGGTTTATGGTCCGTTTTTTCGGAAAAAGAATGGAATTCTCCCGTCTTTTTCGAACTCGGGGAAATGATTGCACCGGAAAGACAGCCGGACGGATGAATTCCGAACGGGGAGTACGGCCCGGCGGTCCGCAGCATTAAAAAAACGGCTCCCGCGTCGGATCGGTGCGGGAGCCGGAGTCGAGGTCTCTCCATACGCCGGATTGTCCGGCAGGATGGCAAGGCGTTCCGGGACTTCGGAATGAAGTCTTGAGGCCCCGTGCGGCCTTTCTGCGTGCGCGGGGAAGGGGACGCCTTCAGGCGGACGGGAAGGCCGTCACTTGTTTTCCTCGTAGTATTTGTTGATGCGCTCTGCGACGTCCATGTACTTGATATCGACGGCGTAAATCTGCTTGAAGCAGTCGAGGGCCTCTTTCTTCTTTCCCATCAGATCGTAGGTGCAGCCGAGGTGGTACAGGGTGAACATCTTGTCGGCGTTCATGGTGGGCATGTCGTCAAGGGCGCGGTTGAACTGCTCGATCGCCATGTCGAACTGATTCTTGGCGGCGAAGCAGCGTCCGAGGTAGACGATGGCGATCAGGCGGTGCTGCGGGTTGCGCTGCGCGATCTGGAACTGTTCCAGCGCGTCGTCGACGGCGCCGCCTTCCCAGAGGACTTCGGCGTATTCGAAGCGGATCTGGAGGTCGTTCGGGTATTTGAGAATACGATCCTGGTAGCGTCCCAGGCGATAGTCGTAGTTCGCCTTCTTTTCGGCGTCGATCTCCTCCTGGGGACGGCCTTCGGCGATCATCTTTTCGACCTTGCGCTTGGAGATTTCGGTGTTGGCCTTTTCGATGGCCTTGTCGATGGCCGGGTCGAGCGTGCCCATCTTTTCGACGATCCAGTTGTACGCTTCGATGGCCTTTTCGTAGTCCCCTGCGCGGAGATAGAGTTCGGCGAGGCGGCGGCGGGTGTCGATGGACTCGTTGCCCTCGGCGATTTCCTTCGAATACTTTTCGATCATCTCGCGGATGTCGTCCTCGGCGCGGATGATGCGGTCGCCCTGGTCCTGGTTGCTCGTGTTGAGGTTCTTCTTGAAGTCGGACTTTTCGCCCTGGCCCCACTTGCCCTTCTCCATGGAGGCGAGGGCGGCGGCTTCACGCAGGAGCGCGAGTTTTTCGAGGTCGCCGGGATACTTGTCCGCGAGTTTCTGGCAGACGGTGAGGTACTTGATGCCCTGTCCGTCGGCCTTGTAGTATTCGCCGAGCTTGACGATGTTCGCTTCGTTCTTGTCGTCCTTCTCGACGATGAACTCATAGGCCTCCACGCTGATGAACATCGCGCCGAGCTTCTTGGCGGAATCCGCGAGCAGGGTCAGTGCGGCGGGGTTGAAGAGGTTGAACGCGAGGGCTTCTTCCGCTTCGTTCATGGCCTCTTTCGGCTTTTTTGCCTTCAGCATGTTGCCCTTCATGATGTGGGGGAGCGACTTGACGATGCTCATGACCTTGGCGACCGAGCCCATCTTCGCGCAGTAGTCGCGTTCGCACTTGCGGAGTTTTTCGCGTGCATCGAGGAATCCCGGATCGAACTGGACGATTTCCTTGAAAAGCGTGATCGCATACTGCAGGTTGTTCTGGTTCATGACTTGCATCGCCTTGGTAAAGGCGGATTTTGTCGCGGGAGAAACGTCTTTCAACGTCTTTTTGACGATGTCCATAACTAAGAAAGCTCCTCAAGGGGTTGAAAAATGCGAGTTTGCGATGTATAATATTAAGTATAACACTTTACTCCGTTTTGCGGGAAAATCAAGTCCCGCATCCTCTTTTTTCGCTTTTTTTTGGAGCTTTTTGTTTTGTTTGAGCATGAAAACGACACGATCGCGGCGATCTGCACCGGCACGGGCGGCGCGGTGAGCATCGTCCGCATCTCCGGTCCGCGCGCCCTTGACGCGGTGCGTTCCGTGTGGCGCGGCAGACGCATGCCGGGCCCGGACTGCCCGCGCATGATGCTGTACGGACATATCGTATCCGGAGCCGCCGAGGCCGGGGCAGGGGAGCCATCCCTCGCCGTCTTCATGCCCGGGCCGCACAGCTTCACCGGCGAGGACGTGGCGGAGATCCACTGCCACGGCGGCAGCTTCGCCGCACGGCGTGCGCTCCGGCTGGTGCTTCAGGCGGGCGTGCGGCTCGCGCAGAACGGCGAATTCACGCGGCGCGCGTTCCTCAACGGCAAGCTCGACCTGACGCAGGCGGAGGGCGTGCTGGACCTCATCAACGCCGGCAGCGAGCGCGCCGGACTTCTCGCCGAACGCCAGCTCAACGGCGCGGTCGGCTCGGTCGTGCGCGAAATCCGCTCGGAAATCGTCCATCTGCTCTCCGAATGCGAATCCCGCCTCGATTTCTCCGAGGAGGACCTCGACTGGATGCCGCCGGACGAACTGTGCGGCAGGATCGTGTCCCTGCACGGACAGGCCACGAATCTCGCGCTCACGGCACGCGCCGGCGCACTCATCCGCGACGGCGTCTCCCTGGTCATCGCGGGACCGCCGAACGCCGGGAAATCCAGCCTCCTCAACCGCATGCTCGGGTACGACCGCGCCATCGTCACGCCCGTCCCCGGCACCACGCGCGACACGCTGGAGGAATCCGTCTCCATCGGCGGCATTTCCTTCCGCGTGACCGACACTGCCGGACTCCGCGAGGCGAAACAGGCCGATCCGGTCGAAGCCCTGGGCATGGACCGGTCCCGGCAGTCCCTCGGCGCTGCCGACATCGTGCTGTGGCTGCTGGACGCCTCCGCCACGACGGACTCCTTCTCCGCGCAGTTCGAGGGCATGGACCGTGCAGAATCCGCCGTCCGCGGCAAGTTCATCCCGTGCTGGAATAAAATGGACGGGGCTTCGATGCCGCCGGACGGCCTCGACCGGGTATATGCGTCTGAAAAAAACGAAGCGGAAAATGCGATAGAGAAGCATCCTGTTTTCGAGCATATCTCCGCCCGGACCGGAGACGGCATCGACGGCCTCTTCCGCCGCCTGGAGGAAACCGCGTGGGACGGCCTGCCTCCCGCCGTGCAGTCCGGCGCCGCCGCCGTTTCCGAACGCCATGCCGCCCTTCTGGAACAGGCCGCGGACCATCTGAATGCCGCCTGCGAATGCGTGCGTGCGGGTTCCTGGGAGCTCGCCGGCAGTTCGCTTCGCACCGCCGCCGAGTTCATCGGCTGCATTACGGGCGAAACCGCCACGCCCGACGTCCTGGACGAGATCTTCTCCCGTTTCTGCATCGGGAAATAAATGTTTTTCGAGCAGGAGCGGACTTGGACGGCGGCTCCAAGTGCAAAAGAAAAAGGCCCCGCATTTCTGCGGAGCCGAAGGAAAGGAACGATCTGCTGTTGAGGCGCCCGGCAATTGAAGCCGGTTTTTTGTTCAGATCAGCTTCAGGGCGTCGTCGAGCGCGCCGATGATGTCGTCGACGTTTTCGAGTCCGATGGAGAGACGGATGAGCTCGGGCGGGAGTCCGGCCTTGATCTGGTCCTCCTCGCTCAGCTGCGAATGCGTCGTGCTGGCGGGGTGGATGATGAGGCTCTTCGCGTCGCCGACATTCGCGATGATGGTGAAGAGCGAGACGTTGTCCACGAGTTTCTGCGCGGCTTCCGCGCCGCCCTTCACGCCGAAGACCACCATGCCGTTCGCGCCGTTCGGCAGGTATTTCTGCGCCAGCGGCTGGAATCCGGGATACTTGACCCATGCGGCCTTCGGATGGTTTTTCAGGAAGTTCGCGACGGCGAGGCCGTTCTCGCTGTGGCGCGCGGTGCGGAGCGGGAGGGATTCGAGGCCCTGGAGGAAGATCCATGCGGCGTCCGGAGCGAGCGTCGGGCCCTGGTTGCGGAGGCCGACCGTGCGGAGGCGCAGAATGAACGCCAGCGGATTGTTCGGGCCGAGGTCGTGCGCGAAACGCAGTCCGTGGTAGCCGCGGTCCGGTTCGTTGTACAGCGCGAACTTCGGGTCGGTCCAGTCGAAATTGCCTGCGTCGACGACCGCGCCGCCGATGGCCGTGCCGTGTCCGCCGATCCACTTCGAGAGCGAATGGATCACGATGTTCGCGCCGTGTTCGATCGGGCGGAGCAGGGTGGGCGGGGTGAACGTGGAGTCCACGATGAGCGGCAGGTGGTGTTTCTGCGCGATTTTAGCGTACGCCTCGATGTCGGCGATGTCGAGTCCGGGATTGCCGACGGTCTCGATGTAGATGGCGCGGGTGTGCTCATTGATCGCCGCTTCGACCGCCTCGAAATCGTTCACGGGCGTGAAGTTGACCTTGATGCCGCTCTGCGGCAGGATGGCGTCGAACTGCGTGTATGTGCCGCCGTAGAGGTTGTTCGCGGCCACAATCTCGTCGCCCTGCTTCGCGATGTTCGTGATGGTGAAGTAGATCGCCGCCGTGCCGGAGGAGACGGCCAGGGCAGCCTTGCCGCCGTCGAGCGCGGCCAGACGCTGCTCAAGCACGTCCTCGGTCGGGTTCATGAGGCGGGCGTAGATGTTGCCGGTTTCGCGCAGGCCGAAGAGGTCGGCGCCGTGCTTGGAGTTGCGGAACGCGTAAGCCGTGGTGCGGTAGACCGGGACGGCGCGCGAAAGCGTGGTCGGGTCGGGGACCTGTCCGGCATGGATGGCGAGGGTTTCGATGCGGTATTGTTTGTTGTCGGCCATGGTAGTATCTCCTTATGCGAACGGAAGAAAAAGTGTTCGGGTTGTGTTTCGCGGTTTTCGATGCGGTTTCTACTGAAAGTGTTTGGCGGGATGGTATTACTTGATCGGCCTCCTGACCATGTTGTGTTTTTTTTGAAAGTTTATTAAAATGGTTGTGTATCTTGTCCGAAAAAAGACCGGATCAGCGTCCGGAACCGTGTTGACAGAACAAATATACCACGAAAAAAGGAAAAGTCAAGCGAAAAAGGCGATAATTTTGGTAGTTTTTTTAGTTCCGATCTCGAAACTGAGGAAAAAAAGCTTGTTCTATCCGCGGACGCCGGTATGGACGTGAGGGAGATCCGGCGTCGGGCCTGCGGATTTGCGTACGGATGCCGCGTCACGCGGATGGAGTGGTCGTTCCGCAGAGAAAGAGACGCCGCCTGCGTTTGACTCTGCGGCCGGCCGGAATGAATGCCGCCGACGGGAAGCCGTTTGCGGAACCGTGCGTGCAACGGGATGGATTCCTGAGCAAAGAAGATGCCAAATGGCAAAGACCGGAGAATAACGCCGAAAAACAATGAAACAAATTTTTTTTCGGTCTTTGAGACTTGAAAAACACGATCGGACGGCTATCTTATAGTGAAAGGGAATCGCACCCGGCGATTCCCCGCCTGAAGTTGCCCGAACTGCCCGTCAAGTATAGGATCGAGGTTCCCCTGCAAACAACATCGTGGATGGCTTATGAATACCAATAGCAACGAAGCCGTAAATACAACCGTAGTCACTGCCGGCGATCAGGCATATTCGTGGGGTGTGTTCCTGCTTGTCGCAAGCATGAGGCGGAATGGCATGCCGCATCCGGTTGTGGTCGGGGCCATGGATTGGACGGATAAGATGAAAAATCTTGTCCTGCCCCTGGGAAATGTCACGATCATCGATCTTCCCAGAAGCCGTCAGTGCGTGGCCTGTCAGAAACCGACGATGATGGCGAGCGACGCGGTAAAGACCGATTGGTCGTGCTGGGTGGATTCCGATGGCCTTTTTGTGGGGGATTGCAGCGAATGGCTGGCGGGGAATGACATCGATGAAGTCAGGATCAAAAGATGCGATCCCCCGCCACCTGATTTCACGCCGGAGAATCTTTCGACATGGAAACAGGACGTGGAGCGTTTCTGGGGGCAGTCGCTCCCGGAAAGCCGTTATGCGACCAGAGTGCAGTCCGGCGTCATTCTCATCCATAAAAAATGGCATCCGTTCCTTGAGCGCTGGGCTGTTCAGATCAAGAACGTCCTTCCTTCCGATGTAGGGATCCTCATGAAACAGGGGACGGCCTATCATCAGACGGATGAAAGCGTTTTGAGCAGTCTTCTGTGTTTTGACACGGACGCCCCCCGTGTGTCGGAGACCTACAAGTTTGACGGGCATACGGACAAGACGCGGTTTTACGCTCATTTCGGATACAATCCGAAACCCTGGCAAATGTGGAATACCTATGCATCCCGCTGGCGGGAAGAAGCGTTTCTGACTGTTGAGTGGCTTGTCGAAAACGGTTTTGTGAAAAGAAACGAGATTCCGCTTCCGTTGCGCCGCAGCTGGTGGCCTTTCTATCGTTGCATCGCGCCTGCCGCGCCTTGGGCATGGCGTGCGATAAAGCTGAAGCGGAAGATATTCAAATCGTAATCATCCGTGCCGAGCCGCCGCCGGAGGTCGATCCGCGCAAATCCCGGATCCGATTTGCCCCATCAACAATTCGTTGAACGCTTCCTCTGGGACCATTGCGGTATCGTTCCCGGCTCTCACCGGGTAACATGGCGGCGTCCCGTTGCATCAGGGCGTATTCAGGAGTCTTTCCAGCAGTTCATCCTGGCGTTTGAGATATGCCTCGCGGGAAAAGAATCCGGCCCGCATTGCGCAATGGGCCCGCTGCCGTTCGCGGAATTCCGCATCGACAAGCAGGCGGGCAAGAATCCGTGCCGCTTCCTCGTTCGTATGGTACGCCAGATCCGGGGAATCGACGATTTCGGGCGTGCCGCCTTCGTCCGGGACGATCGCAATATTGCCCGAGTTCAGGTATTCGACGATGGATATGCCAAACGCTTCGATGCGTTCCGCGTGCAGGGCATAAGAGCCCGACAGCAGGAATCTTGTTTTCTCGTCCCCGTACAATGCGCCGACGAATCTGAGCCAGTCTCTTTCCTTCGCCATGTCGCCGAGTTTCCGCCCGTAGGACGGAGTCTGGTCAAGGCGGCCCGCGGCATGGAACTTGATGTCAAGTCCCGTGAGTTCACGAGCCTTTTCGACGATGTCGATCAGGTATTCGATGCGTTTTTCCGGGATGATGCGTCCGATGTACACGACCTTCAGCGGATCGCGTGCGGCCGTGGCCGATTCTGTTTCCAGCAGTGTCGGGGGATAAAAAACATAGCTGTTGAACGGGCCGTAGAAAGCCATCATGAAATTTTCCACGAAAAGGGAGTTGGGGTAGATATGCTCGCGTTTATCACAGATGATTCTCCGCTTCGAACGCATTCCGAGGAGCGGACGCAGGATCGATTCCGAAAGAAAACGTTTCATCCTGACGGACAAGCCTGCCCGAACAGGGTTGGCGGGATTCCGAACATAAGCGGTGAAAGCATCGTCGCCAAACGCGAGCATGTTGATGAATTGGTGGGAAGGCCTCCCGAAATCCATGATGCTCGCGGTGGATATGCACACATCCGCATTCCGGGCAAGTCGTTTCAGCTGCCGGAATCTGTAGAACGAGAGAAAGACGGTATGCTTCCGGGGATCATAATTCGGCGGAGTTACCTGAACGACATTCAATCTTGAGATGTCAATGCTGATGCCGCAAGCCTTGCACGAACGTTCAATGTTGCATGCCTGATCCACCGCCACGGTCAGGTTGCTTGTTTCCTGAAGCGCCTTGATCAGCGACAAAGGAAGATAGTCCCCGCCCCCAAGAGCGAAACTGAAACTGTAATACAGCAGAACATTCTTCATTTTGCGTTTCTGACCGTCATGAATCATTTTTTGGAAGAGGAAATCTGGACCGGAAAAACTCCGGTCGCAGCTCGAGCCGTTCCTGAAAAACGGGAGGGAAGACCGACTGTCGATTACTATAACAGTCTTGAAAGGCTTTTTCAAGAAAGCACCGCTTTTTTTTTGAAAAAATGCATTGCCGGAATCGCAGGACGATTCGGGAAGACTTCGGGCGGCACCTTTTTCCGCGAAAAACGTGGCGACGGTGTTTTTTCTGGAACAATGTGCCTGCAAATCCTTAAAAAAAACGTGATGCAGCCTTGCAATCGGAACAAAAACATGATATATTCTAATATCGCACAACGACTACAACTTGGATTCTTTTAAGTCGTGAAACCGTTTTTTTCCATCATCATGGCGTGCTGTGACGTTGAACCGTTCATCCGGGAAGCCCTGGATTCGGTGATGAGGCAGTCTTTTGCCGACTGGGAGTGCATCTGCGGGATTGAGGATTCCAAGGATAGGACCGAGGAGATCCTGCGTGAGATCGCGGCTTCCGAGCCGCGCATCCGGATTTTTAACCATCCCCGCAGCGGGTCGTGTTCCGCCACGCGCAATATCGGCATCGACATGGCGCAGGGAGAATATGTGATATTCCTCGACGGCGACGACACGATTGCGGAAGAATCGCTTGTGCGGATCCATGATAAGATCGCGGCCCGTCCCGGAGCTGATATTTATCCCTGCGTCATCGTGGCGTATGAGGAGGATTCCGGCAAACGGAAGATAAGGGAAGACTATCCGCCGGGGTCCTCTCCGGAGGAGTTGACCGGACACGATGCGACAATCCTGCTCGATCGTCTTTGGGTCGGTTATTTCTGCCCCATGCTTCAGCTCAGCGTGTTCCGGCGCGGGTTCCTGGTCGAACATAATTTGAAATGTATCTACGGCCTCCGGCGGCAGGACAGCGAATTTTCGCCGCGTGCGATCTATCTGGCAAAGCGAGTGGTCCCGCTCCACGAACCCTTTTATCTGTACCGTCTCCACGCACAATCCGTGTCGTCGGCGGCAAAAAGCGCCGATTATTTCTATAACGATTGGGCGATCATTACAAAATCGCTCTTTGCATTTCATGCCAGGGTCTCGCAGGAACCGGGGTTCGACCGGCGTATTTCGGGCTGCTGGATACGGCATTGGGTGAGGCGTTTCCTGCATTTCTGGTTTAATCCGCAGAAAATGAGCGTAATTCCGCGCAAACGGCGACTGGAAACGCTGAACATTCTGTTCTCCGATGGATTCGATGATTTCAACCGGCTGTTGCAATACGCCGAATTGAGCAAGCGGCTTGCCGGATGGTGGGTCCGTGTTTTTGTTCGTTGCCCGGCGCTGCGGTGGCTGGCGGAGCTTTTTTTCCGGTGTTATTTCGGGCTGTCTGATTCGAGAAGTCCAAAGGATAGCTCGGGCCGGGAGTTCTTCGCACGGTAGCAGTCCGCTTCGAGGTGGATGAAGCGACCGGCAAAAAAGGGCATGAGCAGCTTTGTTTGTTTCGGGAAGAAGAACGGCGGCGGGGTTGTCTGCCGTCGCGGACTGTGAAAGAAAAGCGAAGGTACGCCTGCGATTCGCCGGGAGAGGAGTTGTCAGCCGTTTTGCGGGATTCCGATCGATCGGAACCGCGTCCGAATTGAGATCCTTGCATGCCGCAACCCGTTTCCCGGCTGCGGCATGAGGGGAAACGTTATTCCTGCCTGTCTTCTTCCTGCCACATCGCCAGAATGCGTCCGAGCGAGAAGGAAAGGATGCTGAGGATGCAGCAGGCAATGGATGCCGCCCAGAAGAATTTCAGGGTAAGCCCGGAATCGATCATGTCGAGGTAGACCAAAAACAACAGCGCCGGGAAACCAATGATGGCCAGGATGATGGAGATGATATAGAGGGAAACTATCATTTTCATGGCAGGTCGTCCCTTTCTGACGAAACAAGCCGGTCATTTTCATTGTTTTTTAATACTATATCATGCTTTTCGGCAATGTCAAGAGGGGGATGCAAAAAAGACAAAGATGTTCAGTCGGAGGGCTTCGACGCAGTTCTGGGAACGGGAGCATTCCGGTCCGCCGTTTTTCCGCGTGCTTTTTTTGAGGAACGGGAATACCGGGCGGACGCTAACAAAAAAAACGGATTTCTTTATTGCAGACGATTGACTTTTTCGGTTTTCCGCAGTATGTTATCGCATCTGCAAACGCATTTCCGGGCATTCCACCTCAAAATATGTCCGGAGATGTATGGAACCCCTAATCAATCTGTTTTCATGGAGGAACAATCATGAAAAAAAGCATCTGGACGCTCGGCTGCGCCATGATCGGCGTGCTGGCGGCTTGCTCGTCCGATTCCGCATTCAAGCCGGCCGATCCGGCCCTCGTGGCTGCCGCCGACGCGGCTGTCATCACCGAGAGCGAACCCGTGTCCGCGCAGATCCAGCAGCAGTTCGCCCGGGAACTGCGGATCCTGAACGACAACAACATGAAGCGCGAAACCATCAAGGACGCCGACGGCAGCATGTGGTATTGTCAGGGCGTCTACAATGAAGACCTGCCCGGCAAGCCCGCCATCCTCGTCTTCCTGCACGGTATCGGCGAACGCGGCAACGAAAACCTCGCCTCCATCCGCCTTGCCGTCCCCGATATCGTGAAGCAGATCAAGGACGCCAGGCAGAAAGTCATCCTGATCGCTCCCGAATGCCCGAGCAGCCAGCTCTGGGCTCCGCTCCATCGCGGCGGCACCGGGGCGAAGCTGACCGAGAAGCCCGCGCAGGCGCTCGGCCTGGTCCCGGTCCTCATCCAGAAGAAGATCGAGGAATTCGACGCCGATCCCGATCGCGTCTACATCACCGGCCTCTCCATGGGCGGCTACGGCACGTGGGACCTCATTTCCCGTTACGGCACCGACCTCTTCGCGGCCGCGATGCCCTGCTGCGGCGGCGGGGACCCCGCGCAGGCCGAAAAGATGAAGGACCTGCCGATCTGGATCTTCCACGGCGGAGCCGATCCGACCGTGCCCGTGATGCTTTCCCGTCGCATGTATGCCGCGCTGAAGGAAGCCGGCAACGACGACGTTTTCTACAAGGAATATCCCGGCGTGCAGCACGACTGCTGGACACGGACCTACCAGAACCCCGAATCCTGGAAGTGGCTTTTCTCCCAGAAGCGCGGCGTCAAGTCCGACGTCCGCCCGGAACAGGGCGAAGTCGTGAAGGTCACGCAGGAAGAATTTGATGCCGCGGGCGGCTTCGGCGGCGGCCGCGGCGGTGGTCGCGGCGGCCAGGGCGGCCAGGGTGCCGGTCGTGGCGGCCAGGGTGGTCGCGGCGGTCAGGGCCAGGGCGGTCAGCGTCCGCAAGGACAGGGCATGGGCCAGGGCGGCTTCGGCGGCGGCCAGGGCGGCCAGCGTCCGCAAGGACAGGGCATGGGCCAGGGCGGCTTCGGCGGCGGTCAGGGCGGTCAGCGTCCG
>JAFXYP010000083.1 GCA_017541665.1 Lentisphaeria bacterium
CAGCGCGGCCACTTCATCATCCCGGTACCCGCCCAGATGCAGACCCGCGAACGCGAATGGTACCAGGGCACGGCGGACGCGATCTACCAGAACATGAACCTGATCGAGGACTTCGATCCGGACCTCGTGGCGGTCTTCGGAGCTGACCACATCTACCGCATGGACGTCAGCCAGATGGTCGATTTCCACCAGCAGAACAACGCCATCGCGACCGTGGCGGCGATCCCGATCCCGATCGAGGAGGCCAGCCAGTTCGGCATCATCGAGGTGGACGACCAGTGGCGCATCGTCGGATTCCAGGAGAAGCCGAAGAACCCGATCCCGCTGCCGAACGACAAGAACATGTGCCTGGCTTCCATGGGCAACTACGTCTTCAACTCCGCCGACCTCCTGACGCTGCTGAAGCGCGACCACAGCGCGGGGAAAACCAGCCACGACTTCGGCAAGGACATCATCCCGGCGCTCGTGAAGACGAAGCGGCTCTATGCGTACAACTTCTACACGAACGTCATCCCCGGGCAGGACCTCTCCACGAAGCCCTACTGGCGCGACGTCGGGACCCTGAAGGCGTATTTCGAGGCGAACATGGACCTGCGCAGCACCACGCCGCATCTCGACCTCTACAATCCGCTCTGGCCGATCAACAACTACCACTACAGCCTGCCCCCGGCCAAGTTTATCCACAACGAGGAAGTGGACTCCTCCGGCCTCCCGCGCATCGGCAAGGCGATCAACTCCATCGTGTGCGACGGCTGCATCGTCTCCGGCAGCACGGTGACCGACTCGATCCTGTTCAACAAGGTCTTCGTCCACAGCTATGCCACGGTCCATAACTGCATCCTGCTGTCCGACGTGGACATCGGCGAACACTGCCGCATCCGCAACGCGATCATCGACAAGCACAACATGATCCCGCGCGGCACGATCATCGGCTACGACAAGGCTGAAGACGAAAAACGGTATTTCGTGGTCGACCTCGGCGTCGACGAACAGGGCAAGCCGAAATGGCTGACCGTGATCCCGAAGGAACGCCATTCCCTCCAGGTGGTGCATCCCTCCGAGGACCTCTCCAAGCTGGACGCCGAACCGGAAACCGAAGAAAAGGCGGACGGCGCCGGCAAGGCGTAAGCTCCGAACACAGCGGGACCGAACATGAACTCCTCCGGGGCAGCCTCCCGCCTCTGGGACCGTGTTTTCGAACGGGTGCGGCGCGAACTCGGCGACGCGCCCGGATGCCACGATTTCGCCCACACGCTCCGGGTGCTGAAGAATGCCGAACGGATCGCCGCGGAGGAACCCGGCTGCGATCCCGACGCCGTGCGGTTCGGAGCTCTCCTGCACGACGTGGCGCGTCCCGAGGAACTGGCATCCGGCGGCAAGCTCTGCCATGCCGAGCTCGGCGCGGAGAAATCCCGGCGCATCCTCGAGGAGGAAGGCTGCGAAAACGCGGCATTCGTGCGGCATGTTTCGGAGATCGTGCGGATGCACCGCTACCGCGGCAACCGGAAGCCAGCCACGCTCGAAGCGCGCATCGTGTACGACGCGGACAAGCTCGATTCACTGGGGGCGTTCGGCGTGGCGCGCGCATTCCATTTCGCCGGGCGCATCGGAGCATGCCTGCACAATACCGAAGAGGAGGCCCTCGCCTCGGAATCGTATTCCAGCCAGGATTCCGCCTACCGTGAATATCTCGTGAAGCTCCGCGGGCTCCCGGACCATCTGCTGACGGACTCCGCGCGGCGGTTCGCCGCCGACCGTGCGGCGTTCATGAAAGCGTTTTTCGAGCGTCTGAACGAGGAACAGGAAGGCCGCCGATAATGATCTCCGACTTCATGGCGTTCTGTTTCCCCGGCATGACGGCGTTCCAGCTGGCCATCCTCGCCGCCTCCGCGCTGCTCGTGGGCGTGAACAAGTCCGGCATCCCCGGGCTCGGCATGCTCCCCGTGATCCTGCTTGCAGTGGCGTTCGAGCCGGATCCGGGATTCGCGACCGGCGTAATGCTGCTCATGATCTGCGCGGGCGACATCTTCGCGGTGTCGTACTACCGGAAAAATGCCGACTGGAAGATCGTGCTCCGTCTGCTCCCGTATACCATGCTCGGGCTTGTGCTCGGGTTCCTGACGCTGCGCGTCCTGCACAGGCCGGAGCATCTGCGCATCATGATCGGCTGGATCATCCTGCTGCTGGCGGCAGTGCATCTGGTCCGCGTAGCCTTCTTCAAGCACGCGGACGTCCCGAGCCATTGGGCATTTTCCGCCGTCGTCGGGCTCACGGCGGGCTTCACGACGCAGGTGGCGAACGCCGCCGGGCCCGTGATGGCGCTGTACCTGCTGAGCATGAAGCTGCCGAAAGACCGCTATGTCGGCACCTGCGCCTGGTTCTTCATGATCATGAACTGGACGAAGCTCCCGGTCTTCTGTTTCGAGGGACGCGTCACGGCCGCTGCCCTGTACGCCGTCCTCCCGATGCTCCCGCTCATCCTGATCGGCGCGGTCCTGGGCGTGCTCTTCGTGAAACGCGCCCCCCAGCGTTTCTTCGAAGTCGTCATCGAGATCATCGTCATCGTTTCCGCAGTCAAACTTCTCTGGCCTTCCCATCCCGTCGACACGCATGAACCGGAATCCGGACCTGTGGAGGAAGCAGCACCCGCCGAACTTCCTCCTCCGGAACTGGAACCCGTCGGCGCAGGCTGATTCCCATTTTCGCATTTTCCTTCTCCCCCTCACCCACGGAGCAACCAACCATGGAACCAACAGCAGAAAAAGAAAAACAGCAAACGGGCAACGACATCCGTACGACCGATGCGTCCACGACCAAGTCCGCCATCAATGTTGTGGAGCAGCCGGTTGCCCCCCCGCTGAAACAAATCGAACAGAAAGTCTGGAACGTCCGCACAGCCGGCCTGCCGAAAAGCAAGGTCTTCCCCCTCGCCGTCGAACGCATCCTCCTGCTGACCGGCAAGAACTTCGTCAAGAACAAATGCGCACTGCGGGCCTCCTCGCTGACCTACCTCACGCTCATGTCGATCGTCCCGCTCGTCGCACTCCTTCTCGGCATCTCCCGCGGCTTCAACTTCGAGGAGATGCTCCGCGAAAAGCTCGTCGAATCCTTCTACGGACAGGAGCAGGTCGCCGAATGGATCCTGTCTTTCGCGGACACTGCGCTCAAGGTCGCCGCCGGCGGCGTCATCACGGGCATCGGCGTGGGCATGCTGTTCTTCACGGCGCTGAAGCTCCTCTCCAACATCGAGAACTCGTTCAACGACATCTGGGGCATCAAGCAGGGCCGCAGCATCCTCCGCAAGCTCAGCGACTACATCACGCTGCTGCTCCTCTGCCCGGTCTTCGCCATCGTCCTCCTCGGCCTCAACACCCTCGGCATGGCCAGCATCGAGGGAATCGTGGGAATCCCCGGCAAAAGCTACCTGGTGAATTTCATCCGCTACGTCTCCCCGTTCGTGCTTTCCTGGGTCATGTTCTTCTTCCTCTACCTCTTCATCCCGAACACCCGCGTCAAGCCGAAGGCCGCGTTCGCGGGCGCCGTCCTGACCGGCACGCTCCTCATCATCATCCAGTACATCTACATGTTCCTGCAAACGATCCTGACGGGCTACAACGCGATCTACGGAAGCTTCGCCGCGCTGCCGTTCTTCCTGCTCTGGCTTCAGGCCAGCTGGACCGTGATCCTGCTCGGTGCACAGTTCGCATTCGCCGTCCAGAACGTCAACTACTTCGAGTTCTATCCCGGCGACCAGCCGCTCTGCATGCACTACCGGTCCATCTGCGCTCTCCGCATCATGAAGCTCCTCGGCGAAGCCTTCGACAACCGCACCGGCGCAGTGAACATCTCGGATATCTCCGACAAGCTCGAGATCCCGATCCGCATCGCACGCGCCGTGCTGTACGACCTGATCGCCGCCGGGCTCGTGATCGAGGTCACGAACGACCGCCGTCACGACGACGCCTTCATGACCAAGGTCCCGCTCGGGGACTTCATCCCGACGACCATCCTGGAACGCCTCTCCAACATCGGCGACAGCGGCTACCGGTCCGAAAACGCCGCCGAGGCGGAAAAGCTCCTGTCCGACCTCTGGACAGCCGCGAGAAACGATCCCGCAAACGTCCAGCTGGTGACCTTCACGCCGGAGGCTTTGCTGGCAGCGCAGAATGCCGCCCGGGAAGAAGCAGGAGCCTGACACACTGCGTGTGCTGATACATGATACAGTGCGCGGCTCCGCTCGCGCACGTGCGATTAGAGAATCAAAAGTCTGATCGCAGAAATGGAAAAAACCCGGAGACGTTCCTGCTCCCTCCGGGCGAAGAAAAGCGGCGGCGTCCGAACACGGATGCCGCCGCGATTTTGCTTTCTGGGGTGTCCCAGACTGAAGCGAAGGGAAAGAAAACTCCACCATTTTGTCACGCGAATGGCGCGCGCTGACAGCCGCAATGGAGGCTCAAACCCCTCGTGCGCGAGCGTAGCCGCGCATTGCCGAAGTGGAGGGTTTGTCCTCCTTCAGCCGACCGTGAGGCCGGGCTCGCAGCCGCCGCCGTCCACAGTCACGAGCTTCAGGCTGGTTTCGCTCTTGGCCGCGAGGAGCATGCCGCAGGACTCGAATCCGGCGATCTTCGCGGGCATGAGGTTCGCGACCACGATGATGGTCTTGCCGACCACGTCCTCCGGCGCGTACTGCTGGGCGATACCGGCAACAAGCGAACGGACGTCGCCGTTGCCGAGGTCGACCTTCAGGTGGAGCAGGCGCGTCTTTCCTTCGATGCGCTCGGCCTCCAGCACCTTCGCGGTGCGGAGCTGTGTCTTGAAGAACTGTTCGATCGTGACCATGCCTTCCGGGACCACGGTGTCCCTGGCCTTCGGAGCCTTGACTTCCTGCTTTTTCTGCTTCTCGGGCTTCGCGGGGGCGTCCTCCTCGGGCTTCTCGACCACAATGCGCGGGAAGAGCGGGGGCAGGTCGACCATGGTACGCGTCGGGCTGCCGGCAGCATATTCGCGGAGGGATGCGAAGTCGACCTTTGTGATCTCCTCCTCGGAGAGACCGAGGGAACGGCGCAGGAGCGTCATCTTCTCGGGCATGATCGGGAAGAGCAGGGCGGAGACGATCTCGAGCGTCTGCGAGGCGGCGAACAGCACGGCGGCGAGCCGTTCGGTCTTTCCTTCCTTCGCGAGCGTCCACGGGGCGGTGCGTTCCAGAAACTTGTTGGCCTCGCGGACCACGTTCATGACGGCGCCGATGCCGCGGTCGAGGCGCATGGCGTTGAGCTCGCATTCAAGCTGTTTGACGGCCAGGCCGGCCTTGGAGACCAGCTCCATTTCAAGCGGCTGGAGCGGAGGCGGCGCAGGGAGCTTGCCGCCGAAATTCTTGATGGAGAGCTTCACCACGCGGGAGAGCAGGTTGCCGAGGTCGTTCGCGAGGTCGGTGTTGAACCGCTGGAGGAAGTCCTCCTCGGTGAACGAGGCGTCGTTGCCGGGCGTCATGGCGGCGAGCAGGAAATAACGGAACGCATCCACGCCGTACTTGTCGGCCATGTCCATCGGGTTCACCACGTTGCCGAGCGACTTGCTCATCTTGCGGCTGCCGGTGAGCCACCAGCCGTGCGCGAAGATGGTCTTCGGCATCGGGAGTCCGATGGCGTGGAGCATGGTCGGCCAGTACACGCTGTGCGTGGTGAGGATGTCCTTTCCGATCAGGTGCATGCAGCTGGTCCAGTAGCGCTCGAATCGCGCCCGGTCGACGCCGTAGCCGATGGCGGAGATGTAGTTGATGAGCGCATCGAACCAGACGTAGCAGACATAGTCGGCGTCGAACGGAAGCTCGATGCCCCAGGAGAGGCGGGATTTCGGGCGGGAAATGCAGAGATCCTCCAGCGGCTTGCGGAGGAATCCGAGCGTCTCGTTGGCACGGAACGCCGGCTGGATGAAGTCCGAGTGTTCGGTGATGTACTGGATGAGCCAGTCCTGATACTTGCTCATGCGGAAGAAATAGTTGCTTTCGACGATGGTGTCGACTTCGCGCTGGCAGTCCGGGCAGAGCTTGCCGTCGACCAGGTCCTTCTCGGTGAAGAAGCGTTCGCAGGCGACGCAGTAGTAGCCCTTGTATTCGGCCTTGTAGATGAGGTCGCGGTCGTAGAGGTCCTGCAGGATCGCCCGGACGATCTTCTTGTGGCGCTCCTCGGTCGTGCGGATGAAGTCGTCGTTCGTGATGCCGAGGCGCTTCCAGAGCTCCTGGAACCGGACGACCGTGCTGTCGCACTGCTCAAGCGGGGTCATGCCATTCTTCTCGGCGGCTTTCTGGACCTTCTGGCCGTGCTCGTCGGTGCCGGTCAGGAACCAGACGTCGTCGCCGGCCGCGCGGTGGTAGCGGGCAAGGACGTCGGCGAGGACCGTCGTGTAGGCGTGCCCGATGTGGGGCTTGTCATTGACGTAGTAGATCGGGGTCGTTACGTAAAAAGTGCTGTTGCTCATGATCGTGTTCCTTTCCTGTTCGTCAGAGGTAACGGTCCAGTTCGGCGCGGACGCGCTGCGCGAGGACCTCGGCGGCCTGTTCGACCGGGATCATCTCGGAATCGCGGGAGGCGCGCGTGCGGAACTCGACCATGCCGTTCGCGAGCGTCTTCGGGGAGACGATCACGCGGAACGGAACGCCGAGGAGATCCGCGTCGCTGAACATGAATCCCGCCTTCTCGCCGCGGTCGTCGTACAGGACCTCCACGCCCTTCGCCTGGAGATCCTTGTAAAGGGCTTCGGCCTTTTCGCCGGACTCGGAGCCGTTGGGCTGAAGCGCGACGATGTGGACTTGATACGGCGCGATGGACATCGGCCAGATCGGGCCGTAGTCGTCGTGGTTGTCCTCGATGACCGACGCCATGGTGCGGCCGACGCCGATACCGTAGCAGCCCATGTACATCGGCTTGGACTTGCCGTCCTTGTCCAGATAGTTGACCTTCATGGACTTCGAATACTTCAGGCCAAGCTGGAAGATGTTGCCGATCTCGATGCCGTGCGGGAACTGGAGCGGTTCGCCGGTCACGGGGCAGGGATCGCCCTCGCGGACGCATGCCACGTCGGCCACCAGGCCGCCGGCCATGTCGCGGCCGTAGTTGAAGTTTTTGTAGTGGAATCCTTCCTCGTTCGCGCCGACCACCAGGTTCGTGGTCCCGGCGGCGGACGGGTCGATCACCAGACGGACCTTGCCCGGCACTTCGGCAATGCCGACCGGGGAGGCGTAGCCGGGGACGGCTCCGCAGGCGCGGATGAGGTTGTCGTCGGCAAACTTGACGGCATTGAGCCCGAGGACGTTTTTGAGCTTGCACTCGTTGACTTCGAAATCGCCACGGATGAGCACGAAGATCAGCTCCTTGCCGTCCTCTGTACTGTAGAACACCGCCTTGCCGGTCTGAGCAGGCGTCACGTTCAGGAAGCCCGCGACCTCCTCAATGGTCTTGGAATGCGGCGTAGCGACTTTTTCGAGCGGGAGTTCCGCCCCGGCGCGCTCGAACTTCAGCCCGGACACCGCGACCTCGCGGTTGGCCTTGTAGCTCTTTCCGTCCGGAGACAGGAAGATGTTGTCCTCGCCGCAGTCCGCCAGCAGCATGAACTCGTGCGACACGCTGCCGCCCATCATGCCGGTGTTGGACAGGATGGATACGACGTGCTTCATGCCGACACGGCGGAAGATGCGTTCGTAGGCGGCGTGGAGCTCCTGGTAGTAGGCATCCAGGTCCTCCTGCGAGGTGTGGAAACTGTACGCGTCCTTCATGGTAAACTCGCGGACGCGAATCAGGCCGGCGCGCGGACGGGCTTCGTCGCGGTATTTGGTCTGGATCTGGTAGATCATCACCGGCAGCTGCTTGTAGCTGTTGATCTCGGTGCGGGCGATCTGGCAGCTGGCCTCCTCGTGCGTCATGCCCAGGACCATCGCCTTGTTGTTGCGGTCGGTGAACCGGAGAAGCTCGGCGCCGACCGTCTGGTAGCGGCCGGTCTCCATCCAGAGGTCCGCCGGCAGCACGACCGGCATCAGGACTTCCTGGCCGCCGACACGGTCCATTTCCTGGCGGATAATGGATTCGATCTTGGCGATGACGCGTTTTCCGACGGGCAGCAGGGAATAGATGCCCGCGGAAACGGGCCGGACGTAACCGCCGCGAACAAGAAATTTGTGGCTTGCGGTGGTGGCGTCCGCCGGATCCTCTTTCAGACGGCAGCCGAACAACTGAGACATTTTCATAAAAACGTACCTCCGCGGATGTGTGTATAATAATTTAAGAATTTTTTTGCCGGAAAAGAATAATATAATACGGCAGGGACTTTTTTTCAAGCCGGAAAGCCCTCCGGGAAAAGAAAAAATGGACGGGGAAAGGGAATGGGCGAAAGCTCGGCTTCCGAGAACCAACCCCAAAAGAGATCACTTCGACGATCCGGCTTCCGGCATTTCCGGCAAAACCGAATTGAGGTTGTTTTTTCGAAACAGATTTCGATAATCCGAAAACCATGGGATCGGGAAAGAAACGGGAGTGGGGTAAATCAGGAAACGGAATCCTTTTCCGCCCAAACGCGCAGGTTTCAGTTTTTTGCCGAGGGCGGCTGCGGCAGCGAAAATATCCTTTGTCGCGCATACGCGCAAGTTTCAGTCAAAATAAACTCCTTTTGACTGAAACTTGAGAAATTCTGACTTCGTTCCCATCTGCTGTTCCGAACTGCTGTCCCGAACGGTTGTTCCCATCTGCTGTTCCGAACTGCTGTCCCGAACGGTTGTTCCCATCTGCTGTTTCGAACTGCTGTCCCGAACGGTTGTCCCGAACGGTTGTTCCCATCTGCTGTTTCGAACTGCTGTCCCGAACGGTTGTCCCGAACGGTTGTTCCCATCTGCTGTTTCGAACTGCTGTCCCGAACGGGAGGCATATTGTTCTGTCAGACTCCGCATGCACATTCGTATTCGTTTCGAAATACGGGTCCCCCGAAACACTGCAGGCTGCATGGTCCGGCTTCCTCTTGCGCATATGCGCAAGTTTCAGTCAAAACAAACTCCTTTTGACTGAAATTTGAACAGAAATGCCTTTTTGTCGGTCCGCCTCCTTGTCCCTTCTTGACGGTTTGTCTCCTTATCGGTCTGGGAGACCTTTAATGAACGCTTGCGGTCTCCATTCCATCGGGCAGTGACATCCGTCCCAAAAACGAAAGAAGGAAGCAAGGTTGTCTCCTTCCTCGGCGGACGGAATGAATGTTTTTATAAATAAAGTCGCGAAGATTTCCGTTTTTCGATTGCATTTTCGCCGATATCGTGGTATATTTCTTTTTGAAAAAGTTTCGACAACACTTTTCGGAGAAAACCGTTGAACCATATTCGCACATACATCGTCCTTGCCGTAACCGCCCTGCTCCTGTTGCTGAATGCGGCAGAAGCGTTCGGCCAGCGGAACACAAAGGTGCCCAGAAAGCTCATTACGGACGAGCTGGTCGGCGTCTCGGACTTCGACAAGCTCTCGAAGTTGCCGGAGGGCTTCGATGCGGCCGCAGACTCTTACGAATTCGTCGGAAACAACCTTGTCGCACGCGGAAATGCCGTGATCCAGTCGCCCGGCATCGAGCTCTCTGCCGACAAGATCGTCATAAACCTGGATTCCGAACTTTACGATGTCGAAGCGGCAGGCAATGTCGCATTCTCCATTCTGTCGACCTCCGTGCAGACCATGCCGATCGAACAATATGAAGAGCTTCTGCAGGATCCCCGGGCACGCGTCACGTTGCTCCGCTACGTCGTGGACGATTACGGGGAACAGTTTGCGGAAGTCGAGATCGTGGTGGAATCCTCGATGATCCGCGCCGAACGCGCGGCGGGCAATCTGCTGACCGGGGTGCTCCAGTTCTCCAATTTCGCGCTGAAATCCGGCCTGTTCTACTGCGTCGGCGAACAGGCGGAACGTTTCTTCGACGGCACGGTGAAAGTCCACAAGGCCAGGTTCACGACCTGCGAATACATTCAGGACGACCACGACCACTACGCCATCGCGGCCTACGACGCCACGATCGAGCCAAGGGCCAGCAACAGCAGCCATTTCCATTACGACAACCAGCTGGGCGACCACAGCATCCTGATGAAGAACAATTTCTTCCAGATTTACGGCGTCCCGGTGCTCTGGCTGCCGATCCTTTACAAACCCTCCGACCTGTCGACTTTCGGCGGCAAGATCGAATTCGGAAGCAAAAGCGAGTGGGGCTGGTTCATCCGCGGCGCAAAACATTTCAAGCTCATGGATGACCCGTACTGGAACATGAACCTGATGCTGGACTGGTATGAAAAACGCGGCATCGGGTATGGCCTGAGCTCCGACCTGCTGACGCCGGAATCCGCAACCGAGTTCCTGTTCTACGGCATCTACGACCGGAACCAGTATGAATACTGGGACAACTCGCTCCTTCCCACCGATCCGCCCTACATGTTGAACAACTCCCGCATGGCGATCCCGCATTACCGGTTCGAAGTCCGCACGAACAACATGACGCACATCACGAACCGCCTGGACTTCCGGATGCAGATCGACCTGCTCAGCGACTACGAATTCCTGCGGGACTACTATCCCGACCGTTTCCGTTCCGAGTATGAGCCGCCGACCTATGCGTCGCTGGAGTATCAGGGCGACAGGTTCACGGCCAGCGCATACATGACGCTCCGTATCAACGACTTCAATTCTACCGTGGACCGGTTGCCGGAATTAAGGCTGGATTTCCAACGGCAGGAGCTTTTTGCAAACTTCTACTATCAGGGCGAAATGTCCCTCACGCCGCTCTTCATGCGCTGGCGCAGGTTCGACCGGGATGGCGATGATCTCGCGACATCCGCAAGAAGAAAACGTCTGATCAATGAAGACGATTGGAAGATCAGGAATTACGGTACGCTGCGATTCGACTCGCTCCACATGCTCTACTATCCGATGAAGGTTTGGAATATCAATATCATACCGAGGACAGGCATCCGGCTGACCGCATATTCCGCATCGTCCGAAGAGGAGATCACCACGGCCGACCTTTCCACGATGTTCATTGCGGATGAAATCGAGGGGCTCCCGATCGGCTACAAAGTGAAGAACTACGATTCCAAGGGGGGCTCGAAGTTCCGGGTGGTCGGCGAAATCGGCGTGGAGGTGAACACCAAGTTCCATCACGCCTGGCAGGACGTGAAAAGCGCATTCTGGGGACTTGACGGACTGCGGCATGTGGTCGTGCCGTATGTGAACTACACGTACATCCCGCGACCGACGGTGAATGCGGACAATCTGTACTATTTTGACGAAATCGACCGTATTACCGAACAGCATTTCGTCCGGACCGGTATCGTCAACCGGCTGCAAACGCGCCGCAACGGAGCGATCTATGAATGGCTGTCCCTGGAGCATTACTGGGATTTCTTCATTCACAATGCCGAAGATTTCAACCATATCGGCGACTTCGGCACCGTCCTCAAATTCAAGCCGACCAGCGACCTTACGATTTCGGCCGAACTGCTCCTGGACGTCGGCCGCAACAACGACCACGACTATGAAGTAAGGCGCGGGGACAAATATGTCGGACGTCCCGGCATCGCAAGCGGAGTCATCAACCGCCTTTCCACCTCCATCGACTACCGGATTGCCCCGGAATGGCGCATTTATGCCAGTTATGTCTATTCGGATTCCTATCTGCAGCGTTCGGTCTACTCCATGGGCTCCCAGTTCTCCATGATGACGGCCACTTCCATGATGTACACGCCGATGACGCGTTCCCAGGTCATCAGCGGCGGCTTCGAATTCCCGCTGCTCATCGACAAGGACCTCCACGGCTACACGGCATGCACTTACGACATCGACCAGAATCTCGTCACGAGGGCCTGCGTCGGCCTCACCAAACGGTTCCACTGCTGGTATGTCTCCGCCGAATGCGGCACGGGCCAGTCCTGGACCCGCAAAAAAAACGGCGACTATTCACAACGTCTGAAAAACTACTTTGCCGTATCCGTCGGACTCACGGCCATGCCCGGGCTGACGTTCGGACAAAGAGTCGGCGTCGGGCATTGAGCAAGCAGCCATTACCATTCTGAAAGGCATCGAATCCATGAAAATCGAACAGAACCGGATCAAAATCGGAGAAATCCCGGTCGCAGACCTGGCCGCACAGTACGGCACTCCGCTTTATGTTTACGACGAACCGAAGATCCGCGCCAACTACAGGCGCGCCGTGGCGGCTTTCCGGAAATACTACCCCGATTTCCGCATGTTCTACGCCGTCAAATGCTGCAACAATCCTGCCATCGTGAACATCCTGCGGCAGGAGGGCGCCGGGGCCGACTGCGCCAGCGTCAACGAGATCCTGCTGGCGAAATCCGTCGGTCTCACCGGCGAGGACATCATGTTCAGCGGCAATTTCCTCTCCGACGAAGACCTGCGCCAGGGCATCGAGACCGGTGCGGTCATCAACCTCGACGACGAAAGCCTCTTCCCCCGCCTCCTGAAATTCGGCGTGCCGGAGGTCATCTCCTTCCGCGTGAACCCCGGCTACGGCAAGAGCAATGTGGGCGAATACGTGACGAACGCCGGGCCGAAGGCGAAATTCGGCATCCACCCGGACAAGGTCACGGCCGCGTACCGCATGGCGAAGGAAGCCGGCGTGAAGCGGTTCGGCGTGCACATGATGACCGGTTCCTGCATCACCGACGCGGATTATTTCCCATACGTCACGAGCCTGCTGATGGAGATCGTGGGAAAAACGGGGAAGGAGCTCGGGATCGACTTCGAATTCATCGACCTCGGCGGCGGGCTCGGTATCCCGTACGAACCCGGAGAGGCGCCGCTGGACCTGGAAGCCGCGGCGAAGAAGACCGCGGACGTCTTCAAGACGTTCGTGGAGAAATACGGCATGAAGCCGCCCCGCCTCGAAATGGAACCCGCGCGCTACTTCGTCGGAAACGCCGGCTATGTGATCGGCCGCGTGCATGCGGTGAAAGATTCCTACACGCGGATCGTCGGCACCGACGTCGGCATGAACGTGCTTGTGCGCCCTGCCTTCTACGGGTCCTATCACCACATCTACGTCGACGGCAAGGAGGACGAACCGCGTCAGCTCCTGGGGCTCTGCGGCCAGCTCTGCGAAAACACCGACTACTGGGTCAAGGAACGCAGCCTGCCCGCAAGCCTGGCTCCCGGCGACCTCATCGTGGTGGAGAATGCCGGCGCTTACGGATTCGGCATGAGCTACCAGTACAACGGACGACTCCGGGCTGCCGAGGTGCTGGTGAACGGTCAGGAGGCGACTCTGATCCGCGACCGCGAGACGTTCGACGATATGGTCCGCCACACGCATGTGCCGGACCGTTTGAAAAATTAACAAAAAAAACAGGAAACGCGCTTTACTTCCTGAAAACGCGGGCTAAATTATGGATATGCCAAGATGATGCGGCCTGAGAACGGAAACCACTGGAGACCACAAATATGAAGTTCAGATTTTCAAAATTCTTTTCGAGCGATATCGGGATCGACCTGGGCACCGCGAACTGCCTGGTCTATGTGAAGGACCACGGCGTCGTCCTGAATGAGCCGTCCGTCGTCGCGATCAAGGACAATGTGGTCGTCAGCGTGGGCGCCGAGGCGAAACGCATGCTCGGGCGCTGCCCCATGAACATCAAGGCCATCCGCCCGATGAAGGCCGGCGTGATCGCCGACTTCGCCGTGACCGAGGAAATGCTCCGCTACTTCATCATGAAGGCGAAGAACTTCATGGCCACGTACCAGCGCATCTTCCGGCCGACCGTCCTCATCGCCGTCCCGTCCGGCATCACCGAGGTCGAAAGCCGCGCCGTGCAGGACAGCGCCATGCACGCAGGCGCAGCCAGAGTGCACACCATCGAGGAGCCGATGGCC
This sequence comes from Lentisphaeria bacterium, assembly GCA_017541665.1. Taxonomy (GTDB): domain Bacteria; phylum Verrucomicrobiota; class Lentisphaeria; order Victivallales; family UBA1829; genus UBA1732. Next base: position 13,902 of record JAFXYP010000083.1, read on the forward strand.
TCCGCAATCGGCGTCGGCCTGCCCGTGGCGGAACCGACCGGCAGCATGATCGTCGACATCGGCGGCGGCACGACCGAAGTGGCGGTGATCTCGCTCGCCGGCATCGTGGAGAAACGCAGCTGTCGCGTGGGCGGCGACGAGATGGACTCGTCCATCATCCAGCACATGAAACGCGTCTACAACCTCCTCATCGGCGAACGCATGGCGGAAGACATCAAGATCCGCATCGGAAGCGCCTACCAGGTGCCCGACCTCGAGGAATCCATGGAAGTGAAGGGCCGCGACCTCGTGTCCGGCCTTCCGAAGAGCATCCGTGTCTCTTCCCAGGAGATCCGCACCGCCCTGCAGGAACCCATCGCCAGCATCGTCGACACCGTGCGCTCCACGCTCGAACACTGCCCGCCGGAACTCGCCTCCGACCTCATGGACCGCGGCATCATGCTCGCGGGCGGCGGCGCCATGATCCGCGGCCTCGACCGCCTGATCTCCGAGGAGATGAACCTCCCGGTCTTCGTCGCCGACGATCCCCTGAACGCCGTTGTGAAGGGCACCGGCGTGGTGCTGCAGGAACTGAGCAACAACGTCCAGATCTGACGCCCCGTCGAAAATGGCTGAAACCGAACGCTATATCACCTCGACGCTGAACCGCCGCGACGAGACGGTCGAAAAGACCCTCCGTCCGCAGAAATTCGAAGATTTCCCCGGCCAGGACAGCGTCAAGGAACGCCTCAAGGTCTACGTCGAGGCCGCCAAACGGCGCAACGAGCCGCTCGGGCACCTCCTGCTCTACGGCCCGCCCGGACTCGGCAAGACCACCCTCGCCTACATCATCGCGAACGAAAAGGGAGCGAGCATCAAATCCTCCAGCGGCCCGGTCATCGAGAAGCCCGGCGACCTGGCAGGCCTGCTCACTTCCATGGAGGACGGCGACATCCTCTTCATTGACGAGATCCACCGCCTGAACACAGCCGTCGAGGAGTACCTCTACAGCGCCATGGAGGACTATTTCATCGACATCATGCTGGACCAGGGGCCGGGCGCACGCTCCGTCCGCCTGAACCTTGCGAAATTCACGCTCATCGGCGCCACCACGCGCCAGGGGCTCCTCTCCGCCCCGCTCCGCGCCAGGTTCAAGCTCGCCCCGAGGTTGGACTACTACGACCCGGAGAACCTGCAGAAGATCGTGCAGCGGTCCGCCGGCATCCTGAACATCGGGATCACCCCGGACGCCGCATTCGAGATCGCACGCAGAAGCCGCGGCACCCCGCGCATCGCCAACAATCTGCTGTCCTGGGCACGCGACTTCGCCCAAGTCAAGGGCAACGGCACGATCGACGATGAGACCGCCCGCAAGGCGCTCTCCATGATGGAGATCGACAGCAACGGCCTCGACGAGATGGACAAGCGCATCCTCGAGACCATCGTCGCCAATTTCAACGGCGGACCCGTTGGCCTGAACTCGCTCGCCGTCGCCATTGGCGAAGACCCCGGCACCATCGAGGAAGTCTACGAGCCCTACCTCATCCAGGAAGGCTATCTCATGCGCTCGCCGCAGGGACGCATCGCCACCGACCGCTCCTGGTCCCTCTTCGGCCTCAGCGCGAAAAACAGGCTGACCGGACGCGGCTCCTCCGGCAAAAAAGGCGACCCGGACCAGCCGGATTTCTTCCAATAACTCTCCGTCCATCCTTCCCTTTCCCAAGACAGGTTCTTCCAGCACGCCCCCACCCGACCATGAAAACCGACCTGATCCTCCCCTTCTACAAACCGCACGAAGGCTGGCTGAACCATCTGCTCGAATCCGTCACCGCGCTCCGGCAGGTTCTGAACGGACGCGGCTCCACGCTGCGCGTCATCCTCGCAAACGACGGGTCGCCGAAATCCTGCTACCCGGACGAGGCGCTGGACGCCATCCGCGCCGCCGCCGACGAGTTCGTTTTCGCCACCTACGACGTCAACCGCGGGAAAGGTTACTGCCTGCGCCACGCGGTGCGGCAGGCGGACGGGGACTGCCAGATCTACACCGACGGCGACTTTCCGTTCGGATGGCAGTGCGCCGCCGAGGCGTTCGAGCGGCTGAACGCCGGCGCGGACGTCGTGATGGGCGTACGCGGCTCCGACTACGGCAAGGCACTGCACCCGCTCCGCAAGCTCATCTCGAAGGGCGTGCGCCGCCTGAACAGGTTCCTGCTCGGCATGCCGGAACGCTACCTCGACACGCAGGCGGGGATGAAGGGGTTCCGCGGCGCCGGAAAACAGGCGTTCCTGGACACCACCGTCGACACGTTCCTGTTCGACACCGAGTTCATCCTGCTCGCCTGGGACCGCGGGCTCCGCATCGACACGATCCCGCTCTCCCTGCGCCCGGGCCTCTCCTTCTCGAAAATGGGCTGGCGCATCCTCTTCCGCGAGCTCGGGCACTTCCTCCGCATCATGCCCGCGCACTGGTTCCGCAAAAAACAGCACCGTCCGGCACAGGGCTGACCCGATGAACAGCATCCTGCTTTCGTTCGACATCGAGGAGTTCGACCTGCCAACCGAGTTCGGCGCGGCGATCTCCCGCGACGACATGTTCTCCATCGCGGACAAGGGCACGCGGCGCATCCTGCGGATCGTGAACGATGCGGGCGCGCGCACCACGTTCTTCGTGACCGCGGCATTTGCCCTGGAGTTCCCCGACCTCGTGCGAGAGATGAAGTCCTCCGGCCACGAGATCGCGTCCCACGGCTGGTCCCACACCTCGTTCGAGCCCGCCGACCTGAAGCGTTCCCGCGAGGCGCTGGAGGAAATCGCCGGTTCGCCCGTCCGCGGGTTCCGCATGGCGCGTCTCGCGAAGGTCGGCAAGCAGGACATCCTGGACGCCGGATACGAGTACGAATCCTCCCTGAACCCCGTCTGGCTGCCCGGCCGCTACAGCAATTTCTCCGCGCCGCTGAAACCGTTCCGCGAGGCGTGCGGCCTGTGGCAGATGCCGGTGTCCGCGGTCCCCGTCGTCCGGTTCCCGCTCTTCTGGCTCTCGTTCAAGAACCTCCCGCTGCCGCTCTATCTCCCGCTCGCAAGGACCGCCATGTCCGCCACCGGGTTCTTCAACATGTATTCGCATCCGTGGGAATACAACGAACGCGCCGCCGAGGCGCAATGGAAGATCCCCGGCTACATCGTGCGGCACGCCGGGGAAGCCCAGTGCCTGCGTCTGCGCCGCCTCATCACGAATCTCGGCCGCGCCGGCACGTTCGAGACGTTCGGAATGTATCTCGACCGGATTCAGATCAGGGAGCAGTTCCCCGCGACCTCGAACGTGCTCTGACTCCGCACGGCGGTCATTCGCCGTATTTGATCTTGATATGATGGGTTTCCGCCTGCTTTCGGACGGAGTTCCAGCACGGGGTATCCCGGAACGCATCGGCGGCGATCGTCTTCACGCCCTCCGGGATCGTGATCTCCTTCAGGGCGGGGCACCACCCGAACGCGCTGCTTTCGAGGGTCTTCAGGCTCGCGGGCAGGGAAACGCGTTCGAGTTTCGGACAGCCGGCGAACGCGCGGAATTTGATGGTCTTCACGCCCTCCGGGATCGTGACCTCCTTCAGTTCGTTGCACGACTCGAAGGCGCGCTCGTCGATGACGGTGATGCCCTCCGGCAGCTCAATCGTTTCCAGCCCTCTGCAATTGTAGAGGATATTCGGCAGTTTGGTGGAGGTGATGGCCGGGAACTTGAAATGCTTGAGGGCGAAACAGCTTGAAAACGCCTGCTCCCCGAATTTGACCGGGCCGGCCGGCAGCTTGAGGTCCGCCAGGGATACGCAGTTGCAGAACGCCCATTTGCCGATGGTCTTTACGCTGTCCGGCAGCCGGAGCGTTTTCAGCGCGGCAATCTGGCAAAACGCCTGCTCGCCGATCGTCTCGACGCCGTCCGGGAGCTCGACCGACTCCATGTCGCAGTTGATGAATGCCATTTTCCCGATCGAGCGGATGCCCTCCGGGAACTCGAACCGCTTCAGATTCCGGCACCAGCCGAACGCGTCTTCCCCGATGGAAGCATCCTCCGGCGGCTCGGCGGCTGGTTCGCCGTCCCGGTTCAGCGTGACGCTCTCCAGCGATGGAAGGGAATAGAACGCACGGGCCCCGATGGAGACACGCGCCGGGATCACGACCGATTTCAGCTTCTGGTTTCTCTCATAAGAGAAAGCATGAGGCGGAATGAAGCTGACCGAGTTCGGGAACACGACCGATTCCAGGTCCTTGCACATGATGAACGCACCGCTGTCGACCTCCGTCACGCCTTCCGGGATCACGACCCTGACCGCTTTCGGCGGCGCACGATGGAATATCACCTCGCTGACGTCCCCGGTGGAAACGATGGTGATGCCGGCATAATTGAGGTCAAGGTGTTCGCCGTTGGCATTTTCGATCTCCGCCTTTTCCACGTCCGCCGGAGTCACGATCTCCTCTACGACTTGTTCGGAGGGGACGACGATGATGTTTCCGTCCTTGTCGATCTCGGTCTTCTCGGAGGAAATGATTATCCCGTTCTCGTCCAGGTAGATGATGTCCGCCCGAAGCGAGCAGAGGAAACAGAAGAAAAGGGAAGCGAAAACGGGGAGAATCGCCCCGAAACGGCGCCGGACGTTCTGAAATCCTGCATGCGTTACCATAAAAAAACTCCTGCGGTTGCCAGAATCTCTTTTAAATTAATATAAATCGTGTTTTTTCCTTTTGCAAGGGCGGAAAAGAAAAAGAGACTGAAAAAAAACGATTTGGAACTTCTCCTCACGACTTCCGTTTTTCGGGTGGGCAGGCGCGGCTCAGCGTTCTTCCGGCGAAGCGGCGGCGCGGGATTCCATCTGCCCGCGGACGGAATCCGCGCAGGGGCTGCCCTGGAACGCTTCGGCGGCGATCTCCGTCATGCTCTCCGGGATCTCGATTTCCTTCAGCGAGGTGCAGCCGTTGAACGCCCCCGCTTCGATCGAACGGATACCCTCCGGGAACACGATCCGTTTCAGTTTCCGGCAGGAGGCGAAGGCGCCCTCGCCGATGGAGACGTCCTCCCGCGCCGGGGCAGTGGTCCCGCCCTCGGTCAGCGTGACGCTCTCCAGCTTCGGGCAGTCCTCGAAAGCCCGGGCGCCGATGGAGGCATGGACCGGGATCGTGACGTATTTCAGCTGGGGAAGCCCCTGAAAAGCGTTGTCCGAGATGAGCTCGACCGAGTTCGGGATCACGACCGACTCCAGACCGCGGAGAAAACGGAATCCGTTCTTTTCGATTTTCGTCAAACCGTCCGGGAACTTGATCGATCTCAGTTCGTCGCACTGGCTGAACACGCCCGGGGAGATTCTGCGGATGCCCTCCGGGAACTCGAACAGACTCAAGCGCAGGCAATTGAAGAAAGCACCGGAGGCGATATAAGCGTCCTCCAGCGGCGGCGCGACGTTTTTGCCGCCCCTGGTCAACGTGACGCTCTCCAGCGCAGTGCAGCTCTCGAAAGCACCCCCTCCGATGGAGGCGTGCACCGGAATCGTGACGGTCTTCAGGTTGGGAAGGTTTTGAAAGGCCCCGCCTGAAATGAGGTTGACCGAGTTCGGGATCGCGACAGATTCCAGACCGGCGCAATTCTGGAACGCACTCCCGCCGATTACCGTCACGCTGTCCGGGATCACGACGGATTCCAGACCGGCGCAATTCTGGAACGCACTCCCGCCGATTACCGTCACGCTGTCCGGGATCACGACGGATTCCAGCTCGGCATGGTCCTTGAACACGCTCGAACCGATCTCCGTCACGCCGTCCGGGATCGTGAAATGAACCGCGCTGGCCGGCGCGCGGAACAAAACGACCCGTTCCGTTTCGGGCTCGGGCTTGCCGTCGCAATAAACCCGTTCCGTGTAAACGTAACAGATGCCGTCGCTGCGGTCTTCGGGCGAGTAGACGATACACTCCCGAGTTTCCGCGTCCGCAACAGTCTCTTTGTTCGCGGACATGACTGTTTCCCCCGCCGCGGACAAAGCTGTTTCCGCCGCGGAAACCGCGTCTTTTTCAACGGGAGCGGATGAATCCGGGGACGTCCCCGGTTCTGTCGGTTCCTCACCGCAGGAAACGAGGAGCCCCGCCAGGACAAATGACGCGGCGGTCAGGCGGACGGTTGAAGAACAATGCTGAGTGATGGAACGTTTGAGCATAAAGACCTCCGTCGGCGGATGAAAATGTTGCGAAATATCCGAATATGGGACAAATCCGTTGCAGGTGAACTTGTTCCACCTATTTGACGACAACGCAAACATATTTCTTAGCACTTTTTCGGGAAAAGGCGGAAAAAACTGTAAACTATGATGAATGTATGGTATGCGTCGCCGGGGAAGCCCGTTTCATTTTCCTTCAGGCTGAACGGCGGCGCGGCGGGATTCCATCTGCCTGCGGACGGATCCTTCGCAGGGTGAACCCCGGAACGCATACGGACCGATCTCCGCCACGCCCTCCGGGATCGTGATCTCCTCCAGCGCGCGGCACCATGAGAACGCGCTGTTCCCGATGTATCCCAGGCTCGCGGCAGGGAAACGTGCTCCAGCTTCGGGCAGCTGCCGAATACGAAATCCCCGATCCGCCCGACGCCCTCCGGGATCGTAATCTCCCTCAGTTCCGGGCACGAATTCAAGGCACCTTCGCCGATGGCGGTGATGCCCTTCGGCAGTTCGACCGTCTCCAAACCCAGACAGTGACAAAAAAGATACTCCGGCACCACCGGGGACGAAAGAGGCGGCAGTTTGACATGTTTGAGGGCGTGGCACTCCCCGAAAGCCCGTTCTCCGATCTCGACCGGGCCGGCCGGCATCCTGATTTCCGCCATGGCGGCATTGCCGGTAAATGCCCAGGGGCCGATGACCCTCACTTTGTCCGGCAGCCGGAGCGATTTCAGCGATTCGCACTGGCAGAACGCGCTTTCGCCGATGCCCGTCACGCTGTCCGGGAGCAGAAGCGATTCCAGGCCGACACAATCGATGAAAGCCTCTTCTCCGATCGTGCGGATGCCATCCGGGAACTCGAACCGCTTCAAGGCGCGGCAGGAAGCAAAGGCATTCTGCCCGATGAAGGCAAGGGTCCCCTCCTCCTCCCACACCGGAGCAACGGGCCGGCTTTTCCTGTTCACCGTGACGCTCTCCAGCGCCATGCAGGCTTCGAACGCACGGTCGCCGACGGTGGCGTGGATCGGGAGCACGACCGATCTCAGCTTCCCGTGATTGGAAAACGCCCCGTCCGGGATGAAGTTGACCGAGTTCGGGAACACGACCGATTCCAGGTCGGGGCAATCCTTGAACGCATTCCAGCCGATCTCCGTCACGCCGTCCGGGATCACAAGCTCGACCGCATCGGACGGCGCATGTTCATAAAGGCGGTATACAAGCTCCTCGGCGACGTCGGCATCCAGGAGGGCATTGAGTTTTTTCTCCGTACCTTTCACGAGTTTTCCGAGGAAAGAATTCGGGTCGATGGAATCCCTTTCACTGACAAGGATTACCACGGCCAGGACAACGGCCGCGCCGATCACGCAGGCGACGGTCGGGAAATACTTGAAAAAAGGACGTTTGTTCATGATGGCTCCCGTATTGCAAGTCGGAAGGAGTGTTTTTCGATTAATATACAGCCTGTTTTCCGTTTTACAAGTTTACAGAAAAAGAAAAGGAAAAAAGCGGGCGGAAGAGCCCCCGGAAAACGATTGTCAAAGCGTCCGTCATTCCGTCGTCATTCCGTCATGTCTTTGATTTTCAATCGGTTGCAATCCGGCACAACACATCCCGCCTCTGCCGCTTTTCAGCATCCGGGGAGTCCTTCTTTTCCGTTCCGGCCAACAAAAAAACCGGAAAACCGCGAGTGGCGGAATCCCGGGATCGTATCAAAACAACATGAAAAAGGATAATGAGAATCGAATCCGGCCTACAGCGCCAGCATCTCCTTTACAGAGGCGACCATCTTCGGCGTAAAGGAAACGCAGTTGGCCCAGCCGCCGAGGGGCAAATTGTTCTTCGGCCCCATCACGAGCTCTTTCTCTTCATTCCAGATCCAGTCCGGGGGCAGCAGGATCCGGTTGATCTTCATCAGTTCGGCAAGGGCATAGAAGCCGGTCTGGTTCGACATGTAGCCTTTTGCCCCGGCCATGTACTGCGCCACCGTCAGGAGGCTGTCCTCCGGCTTGAGTTCCAGCCGGTCCAGCTCGAAGAAGTTCTTCTGAAACACCTGGTACTCACGGTCCGTGCCGATGAACACCAGGCGGTCCCGGAACTCCTTCAGCTTCGTATAGTCAAGCCCCTGGTTCACATACCGGTCCGTGAGCGTGAACAGGATCTTGTCCTTGTACGCGGGGTTCGGATCCACGTACAGGATCCTTTTCCAGAACGCCCTCGGGAGCGTCACCTTGCCGAACGTGTAATACCAGTCCCTGATTTCGCACCCGTACGGGCAGATGTAGCCTCGCCGGAAGGAGTTCAGGTCGACGTATCCTTTTTCCAGGTTTTCGCAGATCAGGACCTTATCGACGTACACCTGGCTTTCCAGCAGCGGCCGGATGAACTCCGCGGTTTCCCTGGTGAGCAGGATATCGTCGCCGGGGAACTGGTCGCTGAAATCCGTGATCTTCTTATTGATCAGGAGGGCGTAATCGAACTTGGTGTGCTTGAAATGGAATGCCGATTCCACGCAAAAATAGAGGGAATAGAGAATGTCGCCCATTTTTCCCGCATGGCAGAAGGTAAACATGCTTTATCTCTCTTTCCCGTTTTCAATAGCCGTGCAGTCGCCGCCCTGCTCCGGCAGCCCGCCGGAAGCGTCTCCCCTTCCCCCGCGGGTTTGTGCGGAGGAAGAGGGCTGCAAAAGGGGCTTTCTCAGGCGAGACCGAGCGTCTTGACCGTATCGAGGGCGATCATCAGCTCCTCGTTGGTGGGCATGACGATGGCCTTCCAGGCGCTGTCGTCGGTGGAGATGATGCCGGCCTTGCCGAAGCATTCCTGGTTCTTCGCATCGTCGCACTTGATGCCGAGGCAGGCGATGCCGTCGAGAATGGCCTTGCGCTCGGGGAGGGAGTGCTCGCCGATGCCGCCGGTGAAGACGAGGGCGTCCGCGCCGCCGAGGAGCACATAGTAGGAGCCGATGTACTTGACGATGCGGCGGATGAACATCTTGAGGGCGAGTGCCGCATCCTTGTTGCCGGAGTCGGCGGCGTTCACGATGTCGCGCATGTCGCCGCTGCCGATGCCGCCGATGGCGAGGAGGCCGGATTTCTTGTTCAGAATAGTGTCGACGTCCTGGGCGGTGTTGCCGACCTGGACCATGCGGAGGACGGCGGCGGGGTCCATGTCGCCGCTGCGGGTGCCCATCATGAGGCCTTCCAGCGGGGTGAGGCCCATCGTGGTGTCGATGACTTTGCCGTTCTTGACGGCGGCCATGCTGCAGCCGTTGCCGAGGTGGCAGGTGATGATCGTGATGTCTTCGGGCTTCTTACCGAGGAATTCGGCGGTGGAGAGCGTCACGAAGCGGTGGCTGGTGCCGTGGAATCCGTACTTGCGGATGCCGTACTTCTTGTAGTAGTCCATCGGGATGGCGTAGAGGTAGGCCTCCGGGGGCATGGTCTGGTGGAACTGGGTGTCGAAGACGGCGACGTTCGGGACGCCGGCGAAGATCTCCTCGCAGGCTTCGATGCCGCTGAGGTTGGCGGGGTTGTGGAGCGGTCCCAGCGGGATGCACGCGCGGATGATGTCCTTGACCGCGGCGTCGACCTGGACCGGGGCGGTGACCTTTTCACCGCCATGGAGCACGCGGTGCCCGATCGCCTTGACTTCGGACAGGCTCTTCAGGACGCCGATCTGGGGATCGACGAGCTTGGCGCAGACCGCACGGAGGCCGTCGGCATGGTTCTTCACGCCTTCGGGGGATTCTTCGAACTTGAAACCGTCCGGACGCTTGATGATGAGGTTCGGGGTCGGGGTGCCGACGCGCTCCACGAGGCCGGATGCGATGACGGTATTGCTGCCGCCTTCCATTTCGAAAAGCGTGAATTTGAGGGAGGAGCTGCCGGAGTTGATCACGAGAATTTTCATGCGGAATCCTTTACGGTTTCGGGGTTTAAAATAAAGACATCTAAATAATATAGCATAATTCCACGGAAAATGCAAGGAAAAGCGGCGGCATACGACCGTTTTTTCCGCGGGAAATCGGCGCCGGATCGTCCGATCAGCGCGGGAAATACAGCAGCAGCGGCGCGCTGCCGTTGAACGCCAGCGAAAACTCCGGCGCGTCCGTCTCGTTCAGCGTGCCGCACCACCAGAATGGAAGCCGGAGCTTGTCGAGCGGGTATTTCAGGCCGGACGCCGTGACCGGCATCTCCGGGTGGAAACTGAAGATCGAGACCTTCGTGCCGACGGGCCGGCGGAACGAAGCGGATTTCAGGACGGGCAGGAACGTGCCGTAGTCGGTCTCCATGCGGACGTCGGCACCGGCGGCGGCAAAGAGCGGCAGCAGCGAGGCGTTTCCGAGCAGATGGTCTTCGCGGCGTCCCCCAGCCCCGAGAATCACGACCGTCCGCCAGCCGCGCGCCATGCACGCACGGAACGCCTTCGACAGGTCGTTCGTCTCCTGTTCGGATTCGTGCACGAGGCGCTTCCCGAAACGTTTCCGCAGGGCCGGGTCGAGGCTGTCCAGGTCGCCGACCACGAGGTCGGGCTCCAGTCCGGCGCGCAGAAGATTTGCGGCAGCGCCGTCGCAGCAGACGATCCGTGCGGCGGCATGCAACATCTCCAGGAGGCATTTGCGGCGCGGGAAACTGCCGTTCGCCAGGATCACCGTGTATTGCGACGAATCGCTCACAATGGCCTCCGGGATGCGTTTTACGTGGCCTGCAGCGCCATCCAGCCCTCGCGCCCTGGGAGCGCGCCGGAGCGGATGGAGCCGGACGGGATGGCGGACGTATCGGACGGCAGCAGGTCGCCCGGCGCGCAGAACTCGATCCCGCGCGCCTTCGCCATGCTCAGGAAACCGTCGAAGAGGTCGGCGCAGATGCCGCCCTCGGCCTCGGCGTGGATGGTCAGCAGGTTCATGCCGTCCGGCGAGGCGGTGGCGAGGAGGCGTTCGTTGTAGTTTTCGCGCGTGACGCCATCACGGCCGAGCAGTTCGTCGTAGGTGGGCATGTTCAGCGGTATCTGCGGCGTCTCGAGCTGTCTGCCGTCCACGACCGGGCGGAAGATGGAACAGCCGCGGCAGTCGCTGTTGTAGCGGAAACGGAACGTCTCCTTCGCGGCGAGTACAGCGTCGGTGGTCTTCCAGCCGGGGGAGGCGGAGCAGACGGGCGGCCTGCCGGTGATTCGTTCGATTTCGTCATTGGCGAGGCGCAGGTGCTTCAGGATCAGCTCGGGGGAGAACGACGCGATGCGGTTCTGCCACTTGCAGTGGTCCCAGGCGTGAAGCCCGATCTCATGCCCGGCGGCGGCGCAGTCGCGCAGGACCTGTTCGTTGCGGCGCCCGATGGCCGGGCCGGGCCAGGCGGTCCCCATGAGGAGGATGTCCATCCCGTAGAGCCCGGGTGCGTTGGTGCGGAGCATCTTGAACAGGAAAGTCGGCTTCAGCAGGCGCCACAGGTTGCGGCCCATGTTGTCCGGGCCGACGGAGAAGAAATACGCCGCGCGGACGCCGTGGCGGTCCATGGCGCGCAGGAGCGAGGGGACGCCCCGGCGCGTGCCGCGGAAGGTATCGACGTCTACGCGGATGGCGATCTTCATTTCTTGATCCCGAATTCGCCAGAGGAAATGGCCTGCTGGAGGAAGAAGTCGAGCGTCTGCTTGATGGATTCGCGCAGGGGCACGACGGGCTTCCAGCCGCAATATTTCATGGCGTTGCGGATGCTGGGCTTGCGGTGCTGGCAATCCTGGTAGCCCGCGCCGTAGAACGTGCCGCTTTCGACCAGTTTGTAACCGGCGAACGGCGGGAATTTCTTCCGGAGCGGATGCTTGTCGAACTGCTTGACCAGCATTTCCGCCAGTTCCTTGATGCTGGCTTCGTTGGCGGGACAGCCGATATTGATGATCTTGCCGTCGCA
>JAFXYP010000084.1 GCA_017541665.1 Lentisphaeria bacterium
CACGGCACCGTATCGACACACCCTGTGTGTGCCGTCGCGCAGCACGGCACCGTATCGACACACCCTGTGTGTGCCGTCGCGCAGCACGGCACCGTATCGGTGGAGGCTCCGCCTCCTCAGAAATAGATGACCGGGAGCAGATGGTACATCCTCAGCAGACCGAGGACCGCCAGGTGCAAAGGGTAGTAGGCGTAGAAGAACCACTTCATGAACGCGTTGAGGTGCGGATTCGGCCCGCGTTTGCCGTTGTACAGCGCCAGGATCGGGATCGACAGCACCACCGCCAGCTGCAGGGTCGCGTACGTCAGGTTTTCCGGCAGGAACGTGTACCCGAAGACGCCCACGTAGAAGACCAGCCACAGCGCCTGCCGCAGCAGATGCCCGCGGTTCGTCCCGAAGCTCAGCACCAGCACCGACGCCGCGCAGCTCCAGTCACCGCAGAAACTCGCTATGCAGATCAGGCAGATCAGCAGCGTCTTCAGCCACGTGCTGCGGATGCGCTCCGAATACTCCACGCGGAGCATCACCAGCCCCCACGCCAGCGTCCAGATCACGCTCGTCTGGCTGTGCCACCCGTAGTAGCACGGGATGTACCTGTGCCAGTCGGAAAAACCGTTCCACTCGAAGACGTACGCGAAGTGCGAGATCAGCGCGAAGAGGAACATGCGGAACGTGTACTTGTTGACGTTCCGCGTGTGGAAGAACCCCTCCGCCACGAAGAAGCACATGATCGGCATCGTGATGCGCCCGATGATGTGCATCAGCTCCGGCTTCCAGTTCAGCGGACACCCGGGGTAGATCGTCCACGCGATGTGGTCGATCGTCATGGCGACGATCGCGATGAACTTGATCGCGTTCGCATCCAGTATCCTGCAGTTCTTCATGCCGCGTTACACCGCCATTACACCGCCATTTACACCGCCAGATGATTATCTTTCTCTTTTTTCTGCATCAAGAGTTGATAAAGGCAGAAAATCATCCACGGGAGCGTGTTACCCGTGGATGTGTTCTTTTTCGGGGCGAATCGTGCCGGACTTACTTCTTTTCGTCCTTCTTTTCGGCGGGCTTGGGGGCCTTGACCCACTTGCCGTCCTCGCCCTGGATGAATTCGCCTTCGGCGGCCTTGGAACGGATCTGCTTGGCGCGGAGTTCGCCGACCTTGTCGACGGTGGAGCCTTCCTGCTTGGCGATGGCGGTGTAGACGGCCTTGCGGTCCTTGTTCTCGTCCTCGATGAGCTTCTTCTCGTCATCGGAGAGCTTGACTTCCTTGTCGTCCTTGTCCTTCATGACTTCGAGGTAGCCGGTCTTGTTTTCGCCGACGGAGCCGGCCTTCTTGAGGACTTCGATCTTCGGCTTGCGGTCGGCCATGTTCTTCTTGATGGTGGCGGCGGAATCGGCGGCGGAAAGGGCCTGCGGGACGGCGAAAGCGAGCGTGAGCGCCGCAATGGAGAGAGCGAGCAGTTTTTTCATGGTAAAATCTCCTGAAGTAGTGAATTGTTTTGTCCGGATCAAAGCGAATCGAGGTCGCCGAAGAAGTCGTCGAGGGCCTTTTCGATGCGGATGTTGATGTCGAGCGTGATGTGGACGGGCTTGATCTCGATCGGCTTGACGTCGACTTCGTTCTGGGTCCTGATGCAGGCCGACGTGCCGAGCCCGAGCAGGACGGCTGCGGCGGCGAGGATTGGCAGGAATGATTTCATGGTTGGGATTCCTTTCCCTGTTGAGGTTGGTGTTATGTTGTTGCGGTTGTCATGCGATGTCTGATTCTTTCGTATCTGCGGGCGGCGTCAGTTCCCCCGGTTGAAAATCTGCTTGAGGTAGTCGACGAGCTCCAGCGCGTGGCCGGATTCGACGTTCACGTTCGTGTCCAGGCGGATGCCCTGGAAGATGCAGGGCGTGTTGGACTTGATGAACGAGGCGGTCTTCTCGTCGAAGGCATAGTAGAGGGCGCGGTTCGGCTTGCCGTCGAGCTGGAGCGACAGCTTCAGGTTCTCCTTGTTCTCGCCGGAGGAGATCATGCTCATGCGGACCCAGGAGTACGAGAAGTCCTTCAGCGCGTCCTTGGCGAGCTCCATTTCGATGCCGCTCTCGGCATCCAGCAGCGCCTCGTCGATGTCGCCCCTGATCACGCCGTCCTCGCCGGGGGTGGAGAAGAGGAACGCGTCCTCGAAATAGATGTTGTCCGGCAGGAACTGGCCGCTCTTCTGCGTGATGACGACGGGAATGGTGCCGTTGATGGAGCCGCTGCCGGAGATCTGGCCGACCCCGACCTGCGTGAGGAAGACCGGCAGCCCCAGGCGGTCGCAGTACAGCACGGCCTCGGTGGACGTCTGGCCCGCGCGGTACGTGATGCTGCCGAGCCGGATGTGGCCGCCGCACCAGTCGAGCAGGGCGTTTTCGATCTGCCAGGTGTCCGGGGCTTCCATGCGGAACGAGAACTTGCCCGCGCCGGTCTCGATCTTGTCGAATTTGACGGAGTTGAAGGAAAGCGTCTGGCCGGGGGCGGACTTCAGGACGGCGATCTCCGGGATCTCGAATCCGAGGCCGATGCCGCGCACTTCGAGGTTCTTTTCGGGGATGAAGAGGTCGGTGTCGGCGATGTGAAGTTCGGCGTGTCCGGTGGCGGTCTTCGGCAGGATCCTGTAGACGGCGTTCGCACCGATCCTGCCCTTGCAGGAGATCTCCTCGAACTGCGGCAGAAACTCTGCGAGGTCCGCCGAGAGGTCGGCGTCCTGGTCCGGGATGTCGATGCCGCATTCGACCTCGACTCCGGCGTCGCCGAGCGCGACGTCCGCATGGATCTGCCCGTCGATGGAGAGGATCTTCGCGTCCGTCTTCAGGCGGAATGTCTTCGCAGCGTCGTCCCACTGGACCGTGCCGTCGAGCGAGACGGCCTGAATGTCGTCGTATTTGAGGCTGCCGAGCGCGACCTCGCCCGTGCGGGGCGCGGCGGCGGGGGCGGATTCAGCGTCTTCCGCCTCGTCCTCTTCCGCTTTGGCGATCGAGTAGTCGAACGGGAGTTCCCAGCGCAGATTCTCCGCGAGGACCTTCATCCCCGGCATGGCGAGGCTGGAATCTTTGCAGGCGACCTTGCCGGACAGGGCGGCGCCGTCGTATGCCGCATTCAGGAGAAGCTCCGGTGCGTCGTACGTGAGCCCGGCGGCATCCATTTTGAACTGGAATCCGTGGATCCCGGCGTCGGCGGTGTACTCCTTGCCGCTGTTGTCCGACTTTGCGTCGAACTCCAGGCTGTCCGCGCCGCAGGTCATGCCGTTGAGTTCGGCGAGGAACTTTCCGCCCTTGAGTTCGGCGTACAATTTGTTGGCTCGTCCGGCCGGCGTCGTGTAGCCGGCGCGGAACGATTCGGGATGGAATGTGGCTTTCACGCCGGGCTGTTCGAATGCGAGCTCGCCGCCCAGGAGCTCGATCGTCGCCCCCTGCGTCTTGCCCGTGCTGTCCTCGGCCGACATGACGCCCACGTCGATCCGGTTCGGCTTGAGGGAGACGGACATGCCGTTGTAATCGACCTTGTGTTCGCCGTTCCATATCTTGCAGTTGGCCTCCAGCCAGCCCCGGTCGCCCTCGGAGGCGCTCTTGTCGTAACGGAACGTCCCCTCGATGTTCTCCGGCTCGAACGCGGCGGTCAGCCCCTTGAGCCCGGGGCTGAACGCGCCGCCGTCGAACCCGATCCGGGGTGTGATGTTGAAAGCCGCGGAGACGTGGGTCCCTCCTTCCTTCAACGTGTATCCGGCGAGGAAGGAGCCGAGGCGGACGTTGGCATCGACGCCTTTGTATTTTGCTTTGAGCCGGGGGGTGTTTTCGAGTTTGAGCTCAAACGACATCTTTTCGTCGTCCAGAGAACCCCCGAACCGGAACTGTGCAGGTTCGGAATCGGCGACTGCGAACTGGAATCCGCCCTGGAGCGTCCTCTTCTGGAACGAGGCGGTCGCTTCGAATCTATCAAGCTCGAACGGGATCGTGTCGTATTCACCCTTCAGAGCGCCGAGCGTGAAGACGATATTGTTTTCCGTTTTGGGCGGGTTCATCGGCTTCACGGTCGGGATGATGCGCGGGACCGTCTTCAGCGAGAAGGGCGCGGCGGAGTCGATGCGGAGTCCCTGCTGCGTGCGGTAGCCGAGCATGAGGTTGCCGTTGAATTCGAACGTCGAACGCTCCATCTCTTCCACGTTCAGGCTGTCGAGGGCGATCTCGGCTTTCGCGTTCAGCGAGATCCCGGCGCGGAGGCCGCGCGGGAGGCCGGACCGTATTGCGCCGGGCAGCGCGGAGGTGGCGAAATTGAAATTGTCGAGGCTCAGCTCGACCTTCTTTTCCCTGTGCAGATAAACCGCCTTGCCCCGGATCCCGTTCGTCGCGAAGTGGACCATGAGCGAACATTCGAGCTTGTTCCAGCCCTGCTCCTGGTCGGGCTTGACCGTGACGGCATACGGGATGTGCAGCGTGTCGATCGCGTCCTCGCCGCGCGCCACAGCGGCCAGGCTGCCGGAAAGGGAGATGCGGCCGATCTTTACCGGGATGACGGTGTTCAGGTCGTCGACGGGGGCGGAGTCGCTCTTCTCCTTCTTTTCGCCGGATTGGAACGACTTCGCGAAGATGTCGTAGGCGGGGATGGCGACGGATCCGTCCGAATAATCCGCCGTGACGTTGCAGTTTTCGATGTCGATGGATTCGATGGCCCGGTCGCGCAGAAGTGCGAGGGGAGAGTAGCGGATGGAGAGCGATCCGATGCTGCCGACGTTCAGCGGCCTGCCGTTGCGCGTGGTGTCTTTCACCTTGCAGGCGACTTCCGCCGAGGTGAGGCCGATTGTCTTGATGCGGAACTCCACGCCGTCCCCGGCCATTCTCTGAAGAATCTTGTTGATGTCCTGTTCGAGGAAATGTGGCAGAAACGCCACCTCGAGCAGTGCCCCCAGCAGAAGAAAGCACAAAAGCGACAGCAGGACGATCGCCCATTTCGCGCCGCGGGGAAGCGGCGGCTTCTTCCCGGAGGCCGCAACGGAGCCTCCGGACTTTTTGTCCGGTCCGGTTTCCGGTTTCCCGGCTGGGACGGCGGGGGCTTCTGTCGTTTCGTTTTTTTTCGGTTCGGGTTCAGGCATGGGACACGGCGTTTCCGGTTGGTTCTTCGGCAATAAATCCGTGGTGCGCATCTGCGCATTTCCCTAATAATATACCGTGCCCGGAATCAAATACAACTCTTCCGGCAGGCTTTTTTCCGCTTTTTTGTCGTGCCGCGCGCATCGAAGGAAAAGGGAATCCGGTTGCGATCGCATCGTTTCATGGTTCGGAAACGATGTTGAAAATGAAAGGGGGGGGCCGCACTTGCCGGAGATACGGCAAAATCATTAAAACAAATGCCAAATTTACGTTTTTTTCCGAAAATACGTTTGCTTTTTTTTAGCGGCAGGAGTATTTTATAGGAGATAGTCCGGGACCGCTTCTTTTCCGAATCCTGAAACCGTTTCCTTTCCATTACATTCCGCTTTTCAACAGGAAGGTTGTTGAGAACATTTTTCCTCTGCAATGGCATGACGATGAAAGATTTTTTCAGAAAAAACAAGATCTGCATCTATTCGGTCCTTTCGGTCATCCTCTTCCTGCTTCCTGTGGCACGAACGATTTATGTCGAATCGAAAAACGGCCTGTATCTGATCGATCTGGCTGCATACTGCGATGTGTCCCGGGCATTGTTCAAGGGCTGCAACCCTTTCCCCGATCACCTCGAAACGCTTGTCATCATGGGACAGAACGATGTTCCGATCGTCTACCCGGGACAGATGGCCCTGTTTGCGCTTCCCGGATTCCTGTGGGGGCATGCGGTCCAGATCGGATATCTCGCGTTGAATTTCGCGATCGTTTTTTTCCTGACCGGTCTGACGCTGGTCAAAGCCTGCGGCTATCGGTGGTGCGACCTCCGGAAACCCGGATGGAGGCAATTCGTCTACGCTCTCTGCTGTTTTTGTTTTTTTTCTTCGGCCTGTGTTATGAACATCATGCGATTGGGGCAGATCGTACTCGTCCTGGCGCTCTGTTTGTACGCGCTGTTCTGGGGGCCCGTTTCCCGCTGGCTCAGAGTGGTGCTGTTTGCGTTTATCGCAGTGACGAAATACAGTGTTCTGCCGGTCGTCGCTCCGCTTCTGTTTTTCAAGGGCCGCCGGAAGCTTTGTATCGCGGCTTTTTCTCTCTTCGTTTTCCTTTCCGTTTCGCCGGTGTTCTGCGGCAACGATCTGGCGGAAGTCTACGGCGGCTATTATCAGGCCATCGGGGTCCTGTTTCAGCCGGGAGGCGTCAACCATTACGATATGAGTCCTCTGATGTGCCACTTCGGCTTTTTCAAGATCCCGGTCGTCAATCATGTGTTGAAAGCTGTCGCGATCTGCATGATTCTCTGGCTGTTCTGGCATGAACGCAAAACACGGCATTTCTCCGATACGCTGCTGTTGCTTGCATTGAGCCTTACGATGCTGATTTCCTATCACGCGATCCATGATCTCGCGCTGATTTTCCCTCTTTTGTTCATCCGGCTTTTCGATTTCGCAAAAAAGAAACAATGGTTTTTCTTTTGGGGTACTGCCATTTTCCCGCTTTACCTGATGATTCCCGGCAATGTGATCCTGACCGTCTCTTCCTGGATCGGAGGCATCCGCGGCATTGGCTCCGTCGTGTATCTGAGCAATCATCCCTGGGGGTCTCGTTTCCAGCATGTTTTCCCCGTTACGCCGTTCTTTTCGGCCGCCCTCGCATTGTGGAGCCTGTATCTGTATTTCCGGGTAAAGGATCCATACTGTTTCGAAATACCGGAATCCGGTCCGGCCGGGGAAATGCCGCCGACTGTCTGCCCATCGGGGGCCGCATCTTGACCATCCCGCAATCAATGAATTCAGGACACCGCTAATATGCTTCATATGCTTCGCCAAGGCTTGCTCCAGTTGCAAAGATGGTATTCGAGGACCAGTGCGCGACTTTATCTGCCCTGTATCGTATTCTGCCGGGATCCGCTGGTCCTGGTCTGTTATGACTGGGATTTTATCAATTGCGCAAAAGATTTCCTGAACTGCTTTTCCAAAAACCGGGCAAAATCGATCCATGTCTTCCTGCAGCTTGGATGGGAAACCGAATCCCCGAAGAACTCGGAGGCTTTTGCCCGGGCGATCAAAGATATCCTGCCGCAGTGCAGCAGGCTGAAGATCACGGTTCTCGCCAATTCCCGAAACGAGGAGAAGATACTTTCCGGACTCGGTCTGCACGCTGTTTTCTGCAATCAGAACGCATTCGTCGAGGAGTCGCGCTACCCTCTTCTTCGAATCCCGAAACGGTACGATGCCATCTATATCGCCCGCCTTTCCCCGTTCAAACGCCATCCTCTGGCGGCGAAGATCGCGTCCCTGCGTCTGATCGGAGACCGGTGCTATTGGATTCCCGGCGAGGCGAAGTATTCCGACGATATCGTCTTCAATCAACTGAAACACGCGGTATGGACTCCTCATATCTATGCAAGGGGAATACCCGCGGAAATCGCCGCGGCGCACTGCGGACTGTGCCTGTCGCAGACCGAGGGCGCGATGTTCGTGAGCATCGAGTATCTTCTTTGCGGCATCCCCATCGTCAATACGTCGAGTCTTGGCGGTCGTGACGAACTCTTCCCCGACTTCGCCGTGAAGACGGTCCCGGACACGCCGGAGGCAATCGCAGAGGCCGTGCAATCCTTTGTCGAACACGCCCCGGACCCGGAGAAGATCCGGGCCGCCGCGCTGGAGAAGATGAAGTCGCATCGCGAAACGTTGCGCAGGCTTTTCAACGAGGCCATGGCGCCGAAAACGTTCCCGGATTCGCGGCCTTTCCCTCATAAACTGATCCTCCGCTGCACGAAAACACCGCTTCAGTTCCTCCGGTACGGTCTCCGAAAATAATCCGTCCTACACGGGCGGGGATGGAAAAACGGATATGAGACGGAACGCGAGCGCGGCGGAGGATGGCGCGGCGCATGAAAACGGGACCGTCGCAGGCTGTCCCGGAACCAAACCGGAAGAGGCGAAAGCCGTGTCCGAGCGGCCGGCGGCATTTCCCGCGGTGCGTCAGCGTGACCGTTTCATGGCGGTCGATCGCCATCATGACCTCGCGCATCCTTTTTCCGAGATCCAGGGCACTTGCTTCCATAGATGCCTCCTTTGAAGTGTTCACGGATACGATACACTTCCTCTGCGGAAAATGCCGGCGGAAACACGTTCTTTCCGTGTTTTATACCGGAAAATGTCAGTACGTCAGTTCCTTCATGGAGAACGGCTTGAAGGACTTGATCTTCCGTTCGCGCTCCGCGGGATCGACGGCGAGGTACTTCCAGCGGTTGAACGCGAAGTCGTGCGGCAGGTAGCCGGAGAGCCATTCGTGCGCCATGACGAAGCACATGGTGTGCGTCTCGAAGATCCAGGGGCATTCGCCCTGCAGGAACCGGATCATTTCGCGCGATTTCGAGGCGTAGGCGTCGGGATCGGAGATGGCGAGGAATTCGCGGTACATGGCGTCGTATTCCGCCGACTGGTAGTTCACGCGGTTGCAGCCGCCGGCGTTCTCGCCGTAGAAGAGCTGGAGGAAGTTCTCGGCGTCCGGGTAGTCGGCGGTCCAGGAGTAGCGGAAGAGCTGGATGCTGCCCGCGCGGAGCTTCTGCACGAAACGCGGCCAGGTGTTGAACTCCGGCTGGATCTCGATCCCGATCTCCGCCATGTCGTTCGCCATCAGCTCGGCGGTCTGCCGGTAGAAGGTGTCGCTGCCGGTCTGGTCGAACGTGATCACGAGCGCGCGTCCGGTCTTCGGGTCGATGCCGCCCTTGTATCCGGCAAGCTCGAGTTCGCGTTTCGCAGCTTCGACGTCGCGGTGTCCGAGCTCGGGATTCGGCTCCGTGACGGCGCCCGGGATGCCCGGCGGCACGGGGCCGTACGCCGCGGAGAAACGGCTCCCGGAATGTTCGATGCGGCGTTCGCGGTCGAACGCGAGCGTAATCGCGCGGCGGAGGTGCGGATTGCCGCCGAGGAGCGGATCGGTGAAGTTGAAGCCGATGTAGTTGGTCTCGAGCTGGGGGCGGGAGAGCAGGCGGATGCCGCGTCCGCGCAGCGCCGGTGACAGCTCCAGATCCTTGTTCACGACCGCCTCGAAGCACTCGCTGTCCGGCACGTACAGGTCCAGGCGGCCCTGCAGGAACATCAGCCACGAGGCGAGGGGCTGTTTCACGAGGTAGCAGGAGATGCGGTCGGCGGCGGGGAGCGTGCGCCCGTCGGACTCCGCGTGGTAGTCCTCGTAGCGCGCCATTTCGATGATGTAGTCCTTCTCCCAGCGGGTCAGGCGGAACGGCCCGGAGCCCTGCGGGCAGTCCGCGAAGGAGCCGCCGTAATGCTCCAGTGCGCGGCGTGCGACGACGGCGGTGTACGGCAGGGCGAGCGCGTAGAGGAACCGCGGATCGGCTTTTTCCAAGTGGATTATGAGCGTGCGGTCGTCCCTGATCTCCAGGCCTTCGCACAAATCGTCGTAGGGCGACATGTCGCCTTCCTCCGCGGCTTCCGTGCGCTTCCGGAAGTCGTCCAGGCCGCGGATGCGGTCGCGGACCAGCCAGAAGCCAGGCGAACGCAGCCGCGTGTCGGCGAGGCGCAGGATGGAGAACGCGACGTCGCGCGCGGTGACTTTCCGGGCGGCTTTATCTTCCCCCGCGAAGGCTTCGCCGTCCTGGAAGAAGAGGTCGTCGCGAAGCATGCAGGTGTAGGCGGTGCCGTCGGGCGAGACTTCCGGCATGGAGGTCAGCATGCACGGTTCGAGCAGGTATTCGCCCTCGGCGTAACGGTATTGCAGCAGGGTGTCGTAGAACGCGCCGCAGACGTACTGGCTGGCGGCGTCGGCGGCGAGCGCGGGGTCGAGCGTGTTGATCTGCTTGCCGAGGCTCATCGTCACGCGTTTGACCGTCGCGGGATCCTCCTCGGGGCCGCCGCAGGCGCACAGCGCCAGAAGCGCGGCTATGACGGGGCACAGCAGGGTCGCACAGAGAAAATGCCGCATGGAAAGATACACGTTCATTCCTCGTCAGACCCTCCTCCCTCTTCGCGCATCCAGCGGTCCGCCGCCCCGATCGCGTCCTCGTAGGAGAATCCGCGCCCCACAAGACATCGTACGGCCTTCGCCTTGCGTTTGTGCGCATCGGGTTCGCGGCGGAACTGCGCGGCCTTGCGGTGAAGCACGGCGAACGCATTGTCGCCGTCGTCAGACTGGTTGGAAGCTGAACTGATTTCGAACTCAGCGGGCGCATCCTCCTCTTCCTTCCCGTTCAGGACCTGTTCGATGATCTCGTTCGGGATGCCGCGTTTGCGGAGCGCGATGCGGATGCGCGCCGGGCCGTATCCGCGCGAACGGTAGGACCTCGCGACGTCCTCGGCGAGGAAGTCGTCGTGAAGCGCGCCCATGCGCTTGACCGCGAGGACGGCTCCGTCGATCTCGGCCGGCGAAAAAAGCTTTTTCGCACCGAGTTTCGTGCGCAGTTCGGCGGTGGAAACGAGGCGTCTGGCGAGGATCTCCACTGCGGCGACGAGGGCGGTTTTCTTTTCGGGAGGCATGGCGGACCGGGTTCTTTCTCTGTTCTGCGTTGGTTCAGGGAAAAAGATACACCGGGATCATGCGAAAATCAACCCGGTTCGTTGAGAATTTCGGCGAAAAGCGCGCCGACGGGGAGGAACCGCAGGAACTTTACGCGGAGCAGCTTGCGGGAGATGTCCGACTCGCTGCTGACGATGGTGCGGACGTAGTTGCCGGACCAGCCGTCCCAGAGTTCCTTCTTGTTGCAGTTGGTCTCGACGAGGACCGCGCCGGTGGCGCCGACGAGGCTCTTCGCGAAGTTCTGCGCGCATTCCTCCTTCAGCGCCTTGAGCTGTTCGATGCGCTCGGTTACCACGGTCTTCTGCACCTTGTCCGGCATATCGGCCGCCGGGGTGCCGGAGCGCGGCGAGTAGGGGAAGACATGGATGTTCGCGAAGTCCATTTTGCGGAGGAATTCGAGCGATTCGGCGAAATCGGCGTCGGTCTCGCCGGGGAACCCGACGATGATGTCGGTGCCGAGGTGAAGCTGCGGGATCGCCGCGCGGGCGTATGCCGCGTACTCGGCGAATTTCGCGGTGTCGCAGTGGCGGTTCATGGCGGCCAGGATCCTGTCGCTGCCGCTCTGGAGGGGCAGATGCAGGAATTCGCAGACCTTGTCCGCGTTGCGCTTCATGGCGTCGACGATGGGGAAGATCTCGTCGCACGGTTCGGTGGAGCTCAGGCGGATGCGGAAATCGCCGGGGACTTCGCACAGGCGGTCGATGAGCTCCGGCATGCCGACTTTGCCCGCCTTGTAGTGGCACGTGTTGACGCCGGTCAGCACGATCTCGTGGAAGCCGTCGGCGACGGCCTTCTTGAACTCGGCGGTGATCTCCTTCAGGTCGCGGGAACGCTCCGGGCCCCGCGCGGCGGGCACGATGCAGTACGAGCAATGGTTGTTGCACCCCTCCTGCACCTTGATGAACGCGCGGGAGCGGAACGGGAAGACGCCCTGCGCCTGTTCGGCGAAGATGCCCTTCGCGAGCTTCGGGGCGGCGGGCGCGTCGCGTTTTTCCAGCAGCGCGAGGTACTGGGGCAGGATGGTCTCGATTTCCTTCTTCTGCTCGTTGGTGAGCACGAGGTCGATGTCCTGGTTCTGTTCGAGCTCGTCTCTGCTTACGTCCGCGGCGCAGCCGGTAAAGACGATGAACGACTGCGGGTTTTCCGCCCGGATGGAGCGGAGCGCCTGCTTGCTTTTCTTATAGGCGGTTTCGGTGACGGTGCAGGAGTTGACGAGGATGAGGTTCGGACTGCTGGAAGCGTCCGGGGAAACGATCTGGAATCCGAGGCGGATCAGTCTGTCGTTCAGAAGTGCGCTGTCGGCCTGGTTGAGCCGGCAGCCGAGTGTTATGACCGCTGCTGTGATCGGTTTCATGTTCTGTCGGGATAATGTGATTGGAATAGAATAAAACGACCCTGCCGGGGATGCGCCCCGGCGGATTGAGCCGTGTGTGCCGGTACGGATCAGGAGCGGATCTGTCCCGTCCCGTAGATCTTGTACTTGTAGGAAGTGAGCTCGGGCAGCCCCATCGGGCCGCGCGCATGGAACTTGTCCGTGCTGATGCCCATCTCCGCGCCCATGCCGAATTCGCCGCCGTCGGTGAAGCGCGTTGAGGCGTTCCAGTACACGGCCGCCGAATCGACATTGTCGAGGAAGAAGTTCGCGTTCGCTTCGTCGGTCGAGAGGATGCTGTCGCTGTGGCCGGAACCATAGCGGTTGATGTGGTCGACCGCCTCCTTCACGCCGGGGACGATGCCGACCGTGACGTCAAGCGAACCGTATTCCTTCGGCCAGTCCTCCTCGGTGGCAGGGACGACCGCGACCGGGGCGGCGAGCTTCGCGAAGGCCTCGTCGCCGTGCATGGTCACGCCGAGCTGCGCGAGCCTTGCGGCGAGCTTCGGGGCGAATTCCGGCGCGATCGAGGAGTCGATGAGGATGGTCTCCAGCGCGTTGCAGACGCTCGGGCGCTGGCACTTTGCGTTTTCGATGACGACGAGCGCCTGGTCCTGGTCGCATGCATGGTCCACGAAGATATGGCACACGCCCTTGTAATGCTTGAGGACGGGCATCGTGGCCTGTTCCACCACGGCGCGGATCAGGCGCTCGCCGCCGCGCGGGATGACCAGGTTGATGCAGTCGTTCATCTTCAGCATGGCGGAGACGGCGGCGTGGCCCTTGAACGGCACGAGCTGAAGCGCGCCTTCGGGCATGCCCGCGGCCACTCCGGCGTCGGAGATGCATTTTGCGAGCGCTGTGTTCGAGCGGAACGCTTCTTTGCCGCCGCGGAGGATGACCGCGTTGCCGGACTTGATGCAGAGGCCGGCGGCGTCGACCGTCACGTTCGGGCGGGACTCGTAGATGATCGCGATGACGCCGATCGGCACGGAGACCTTGTCGATGCGGAGGCCGTTCGGGCGCGTGACGCTGGAGAGGATGCGGCCGACCGGATCGTCGAGCCCGGCTACATGGCGCAGGGCGTCCGCCACGTCCTTGACGCGTTTCGGCGTCAGCGTGAGGCGTTCGAGTTTCGGCGCGTCCAGGCCGTTCTGTCTGGCTTCTTCCAGGTCTTCGGCGTTGGCGGCCAGAATGACATCCGTATCGCGTTCGAGCGCGTCGGCCATCGCCAGCAGCCAGCGTGTGCGGCTGGCGGAATCGGCGACGGCGAGCGCACGGGAGGCGCGGAGGGCGCGGAGCCCGAGTTCGTGCATCGCTTCCCGCATGTCGGCTTCGTTGTTTGTTTCGCAGATCATCTGATGATTACCCTGAATTGATTCGCCGGGGGGCGGCGTCATGCGCTTTCCCGGCGCGGCGGCTCCGCGGAACGGAGCCCCGTGTTGAAAGATTGTGCATAATAAGATACTTATCCTTGACGGATTTGCAAATCAAAACCTTAAAAAATATGGGTTTTTCCCTGAAACGACAGCATCAGCAGGGAAAACAGCAGGTAGGAGTGGTCCTTCCCGCCGTCCTGATGTTCGTCGATCAGGCGTTCCACGGCGGCACGGTCGAACATCTCCCACTGCTTCGGAAGTTCGTCCAGCAGGGCGGTGCGCAGGCGGTCGCGCCAGATGGTGCGGAACCATGCCGCGACCGGCACCCCGAACCCGCGCTTGCGGCGTGCGGCGAGTCCCGGCGGAAGCTCCTTCGCGAACGCGTCGCCGAGGATGCGTTTCCTGCGGCCGTCAAGGATTTTGAATGAGACGGGGAGCGCTCGTGCGAAATTGGAGACTTCGGGGTCCAGGAAGGGATTCCGCACCTCGAGCGAGGCGGCCATGGAGCAGACGTCGACCTTCGTCAGTACGTCGCCGGGCAGGTAGCGGCTCAGGTCGTCCTCCATCAGCGACGCCACGAGCTCGGCGGCCTCGGGAAGCGAGCGTGTTGCGTTCAAGTACGGCCGGAGATCCGGCGCAATCGCGCCGATGGCATCCGCGGCGAAATGCGTCATCAGGGCGTCGTAGCGTGCGCCCGTGCCGGGGACCGCACCGAGCCGCAGGAACCGTTTCAGCCGTCCGGCCCGGCTCCGTTCGCCCGAATCGGACAGGCACGCCGCTGCGGCGTTCCAGAGGAATCCGGGCGTGAAATTCCGCAGGTTTTGAAGCGCGTGCATTGCGCGGTAGCGTTCGTACCCGCCGAACAGCTCGTCCGCGCCGTCCCCGCTCAGCGCCACCGTTACGTGTTCGCGGGCGAACTCCGCCAGGAAGTACGACGGCAGCATGGAGGCGTCCGCATAGGGTTCCCCGAACTCGGCGGCGAGCTTCGGCAGCAGATCGAAATCCTCCGGGCGGACCGTCTTGACATGATGATGCAGGCCGTGCGGGGCCTGCGCCGCGAGGTGTTCCGCCGTGGCCTTGCAGTCGGCGCTTTCATCGTAGCGGGGATCGTCGAACCCGATGGAGAAGCATTCCAGCGGAGCGGTCGAATGCTTTGCGGCGAGGGCGGCCACGATGGCGGAGTCCAGCCCGCCGGACAGGAAGACGCCCAGCGGCACATCGGCGACCAGGCGGCGTTTCACGGCCTCCGAAAGCAATTCGCGCACAGTTGCGCAGGCGTTTTCATAAGAGATATTTGTCGGTTCGATTCGAACTTGCGCGCCCCAGTCGATCTCGCGGACCGCGCCGGTTCCCAGCCGGAACTCGACCGCAGTCCCCGGACGGAGTTTCTTTACGTCCTCGCGGATGGTGTCCGGCGCGGGGATGTACTGGAACGCCAGGTAGTCGGCGAGCGCCTGAAGCGAGATCGCGTCCGGACAACTCGGACAGAGCGTAAGCGTCCCGAACCTGCTGGCGAAGGCGAACTCCCCGGTCGGGAGATGGAAATAAAACAGCGGCTTTACGCCGTGGTAGTCGCGTGCCAGCAGGACCGAATTTTCCGCCGCGTCGTAGAACGCGAACGCGAAGAATCCATTGAGGCGAGGAAGGCATTTTTCCCCCTCGCGGATCAGGAGTTTCAGCAGGACCTCGGTGTCGGATTTCGTTTGGAAGGCCTCACCCGCCTGCTCCAGTTTATGCCGGAGTTCGCGGAAGTTGAAGATCTCGCCGTTGAAAACGAGCGTGTACCGGCCGTTCCCGCCGTGCATGGGCTGGGCACCGCCGTCAAGGTCGATCACGGACAGGCGGGTGTGAGCGAGCCCGAACGCACCGTCCACATAAATGCCATGTGCATCCGGGCCCCGCTGGCGCATCGTGCCGCAGAGCCTTTGCAGGAACGCCTCGTCGGGGGGCGTCCGCGGGTTGAAGCATCCGGCGATCCCGCACATAAGTCATTCCCCCCGTCCGGTGATCGGGATGTGCCGGGACTGCCGCCGGCGGAGT
The DNA here is from genome assembly GCA_017541665.1 of Lentisphaeria bacterium. Classification (GTDB taxonomy): domain Bacteria; phylum Verrucomicrobiota; class Lentisphaeria; order Victivallales; family UBA1829; genus UBA1732. The sequence goes on from JAFXYP010000084.1 coordinate 15,439, forward strand.
TCCGCTGCCTCGTAGTCGGCCTTTGCCCGCGGAATGAAGCACGTGTCAAGGAAACGTTCCAGAATGATCTTCCGTGCGAGCTCCGATGGGTGGAGCATGTCCTCGGCGTAGAAGCGGTAGTCGCGCAGTTCGTCGTTCAGAATCTCGAACGCGGGAAAATACGCGCATCCGTCAACCTTGGCGCAGACGTCCGCGGCGGCCGCCCGCAGCCTCGCCTTCGAGAGCGAGTTCGTGGTCAGGTCGCCGGGGTTGTGCCGTACGGGCGAGAGCGTGATGATGATCGGGCACCTGGCGTTGTACGAACGGATGATCTCGCAGGCGTTCCGCATGGCGGCGCGGCAGGTGTCGTAGGAGAGCACGGACTGCTCGAACTCGTTTCCCGGCGCCTTGTGGCAGTTCGCGACCACGAGGCGTTCCGGCATGTGTTTGTAGACGACCGCGGTCGACACGGTCATGAGGAAGAAATCGGCTTTTTTGAGCGTGCGGCGGAACCGTTTGGCGGACTCGTTGGCATTGGCGGCGCCCTCGGCCGCGCTTGCGGCGGAGAACGACCCGTGATGTCGCCAGGAATGCCACATGCCGTTCAGCTCGAAGAAATCGCTTTCCGTGTAGCCGCATTCCAGCCGCTGCAGGGCATCGTTGATGGAGTAGGGATTGTACAGGATTCCGTTCGGGTTGATCATTCCCTTCATGCCGCTGTCGAGCAGAGTCGCCGCGATGTCCTGCGCGAAGCACGAACCGATGGCGGCGAGGGTGCCCTGCGCCCGGATCTTTGGGAACGGGAAGGTGCAGTTGACCGGGGTGTACGGGATGGAGCCGGTTGAATTCATGAGAGCGGACCTCCGGTGATAAGTTTTTCCAGCAGGAGCGAGTAGCGCGGCTCCCGGACGGCGTTGCGGACCGCCATGGAGACGGCCTTGCGCGAACCGACCAGGACCATGAGGCGCTTGGCGCGGGTTATGCCGGTGTACAGCAGGTTCCGCTGGAGCATCATGTAGTGCTGGGAGAGGATCGGCATGACGACGGCGGGGAACTCGCAGCCCTGCGACTTGTGGACGGTGACGGCGTAGGCAGGGACGATCTGCTCGGCCTCCTCGAACCGGTATTCGACCATCGGGCCGGACTCGTACCGCACCTGGAACGACTCGTTCTGGAAGTCGATGCGTCCGAGGAAGCCTATGTCGCCGTTGAACACGTTCTTGTCGTAGTTGTTCACGATCTGCATGACCTTGTCGCCGCTCTTGAACAGGCGGCCGAGCGAGCGGAACACGAATTTCTTCTCCGGGTTCAGCTTCTCCTGGAGCAGTTCGTTCATCGCCTGCGTCCCGACCGCGCCGCGGTTCATCGGGCACAGCAGCTGGATGTCGCGGACCGGGTCGAAACCGAACCGGCGCGGGATGCGGTCGGTGATCATGCGTTCGATCACGTCGGCGGCGTCCTCCGGTTCGTCCTTCTCGATCCAGTAGAAATCGGCCTGCGCATCCTTTTCGCGGCGGGGCAGGCGCGGCACGACGCCGTTGTTCACGTCGTGGGCGGCGTGGATGATGCCGCTTCCCTCGCCCTGCCGGAAGATCTGCGTGAGGCGGGAGACGGGGCAGACGCCCGACGCGATGAGGTCGTTCAGGACGTTGCCGGGCCCGACGGACGGCAGCTGGTCCGGGTCGCCCACGATCACGATGGACGCGCCGGGCTTCACCGCGCGGAAGAACGCCAGCGCGAGCAGGATGTCGAGCATGGAGGTCTCGTCCAGCACGTAAAGGTCGTATGGAAGTTGGTTGCCGCGCCCGAACACGAATTTCCGGGCGGTGGGGTCCCATTTGAGCAGGCGGTGGATCGTGAACGAGGTCAGCCCGGTGGCCTCGGTCATGCGTTTTGCGGCGCGTCCGGTCGGGGCCGCCAGAGCGATCGACAGGTGCGCGAGCTTCGCGCGGCGGACGATCTCCGAAACGACCGTAGTTTTGCCGACGCCGGGGCCGCCCGTAATGATCGTGACGGGCGACTGGGACACGCGGTCGACGGCGAGGAGCTGTTCATTGCTGAATTTCGAGTTTTCCGGCGCAGGCATCTGCGCGAGTTTCGCCCCGGCGAATCGGTCGCGCGACTGGAGGAACCGGATCAGGAAGGGCAGTTCGTCCTCGCAGCGCAGGAGCCCGGGCTCGTAGATCATCACGTCGCCTTCGTGCGAGACGCAGGACGCAGCGCGCTTCGTCTCCAGCGCCTTTTCCAGCGCCGTGTCCGCGTCCGCCTCGTCCACTTCAAGCAGGTCGGACAGGAACTTGATGAAGATGGCCTGCGGCATGCAGACATGCCCGGCCTGGCGCGCCTGCAGGAGACCGTAGGTCACGCCCGCGGTCATCCGCCGCACGTCATTCCGCCCGATCCCGAGCTGGCGCGCGATCTTGTCGGCGTAGATGAATCCGATGCCCTTGATGTCCGCGGCGAGGCGGTACGGGTCCTCGCGGATGACGTTCGGGGCATCGTTGCCGTACTTGTCGTAGATCCTGGCGAACCAGGCGGGATTGATGCCGAGCCCCTGCAGGTAGATCTGGCTTTCGCGGCGGTCGGAGTTCTCCTTCCACGCCTTGCGGATGGCCTCGATGCGCTTTTTGCCGAGGCCGGGGACTTCCTTCAGGCGGCGCGACTGCTGGTTCAGCACGTTCAGCGTGTCGGCGCCGAACGTGTCGACGATGGCTTTGGCGTATTTCTCGCCGATGCCCTTCACGACGCCGCTGGAGAGGTATTTGACCAGGCCGTCGCGCGTGGCGGGGAGCGAAAAGACGCACGAGCTCACGCGGAACTGCCGTCCGTGGTCCTTGTGCATCTCCCATTTGCCGGAGAGCTGGACCGTCTGGCCGGGTGTCAGGCCCGGCACGGCGCCGACTGCGGTGAACACGGCCCCCTGGGCGTCCCGCAGGCGGAACACCGTGTACGAGGCATCCTCGTTTTCGTACACGACGTGCTCCACTTCCCCGTTGAGCTTGTGCTCGGCGAGAGAGGCGTTCCCGGATTCGATGCCGTTTCCGTCCGTCATGGCCGCCCGCGGGTTGAGCTCGCGATCAGGATCAGTGATGCGAGAAGATGCGTTCCGGCGCGTGGCGCAGCGCCACGCCGAGTTCGTTCGCGCGTTTCACCACGTCGGCGTCCTTCAGGGAACCGGCGGGGGAGACGACCGCGCGGATGCCCGCGGCGGCGGCGACTTCGAGGGCGTCCGGGAACGGGAAGAATCCGTCGCTGGACATGGCGGCCCCGTCGAGCGTGACGTCGCCGGTGAATTTCTGCTTGAATTTCTCGATGGCCTGCTCGACCGCGCCCACGCGGTCCTGTTCGCCGGTGCCCACGGAGAGCGTCTGGCCGTTCTTCACGATCACGACGCCGTTCGAGCGCACGGAGATGTTGATGTACCACGCCGCGAGCAGGTCCTTCGCCTGCTGGCCGGTCGGTTCCACGGTGGAGACCTGTGCTCCGCATGCCTTGTTCTCGCCGGTGGCGGCGGGGAGGTCGGCGAAGGAGCGGACATTGGTGAGGAGCGGGGCTGCGACCACGAGCGAGCCGTCGCCGAGGACCTTGATGGTGTTGACGGCGGGGTCGCCGACGAAGCGGGGCAGGGTGTCGAGCGCACCGCACTTGAGCACGCGAAGCTGCTTGTTGACCTTGTAGGTCACGCTGTCGTTGAAGACCTCGAGCGCCTCGGCGTCGAAATCGGGCGCGACGACGCATTCGGCGAAGAGCTCCATGATGGCCGCGGCGGTGTCCTTGTCGACCTTGCGGTTGAATGCGATCACGCTGCCGAACGCGGCGCGGGCATCGCAGTCGCGTGCCTTGATGAAGACCTGGCGGAGCGTCTCGCCCGGAAGCCCGACGGCGGCGCCGCTGGGGTTCACGTGCTTCATGACGGCGCACGCGGGTTCCTCGAAATACTTCACGATGTTCAGTGCGCCGGAGATGTCTTCCAGGTTCGTCTGGGAGAGGCCGTTCTTGCCGGTCTTCAGCATTTCGAGGTCCATGAGCGCGCCGTGTTCGTCGGCGGGACGGTAGAACGCCGCGGGCTGGTGCGGATTCGTGCCGTAGCGGAGGTCGTCTTTCTTGACGTAACGGCGTCCGCAGACGATGATTTCATCGGGGAAATCCCCGATATTGGCGGTAAGATAGGTGTTTCTGTCGATCTTTCCAGACATTTTTTCGACTCCGGCTTTGAAAGGTTGGATTTTTGTGGTATCTTAAAATGCATCATTCAATTTACATTCACGCGGGCAATATCGCAAATCACATTCGCAAAAAATCTTCGATTTTATTTGGACCTGACCTGAAATGAACGGTATCTTTCTGACACTGGAGGGCGGCGAAGGCTGCGGCAAATCCACTCAGCTCGAACGCACCGCCGCCGCCTTGCGCGCCGCGTCCGGCCGCGAAGTCGTCACCGCGCGTTCCCCCGGCGGCACCGCCGTCGCCGAAAAAATCCGCGCCATCCTGAAGACCCGCGAGCCCGACGAAGACCTGCTGCCGGAGACGGAGCTGATGCTGTTCGGCGCGTGCCATGCCCAGATGTGCGAACACATGATCCGGCCCGCGCTGGAACGCGGCGCGGTCGTGATTTCCGACCGTTTCACCGACAGCACGCTCGTCTACCAGGGCTGCGCCCGCCGCATCGCCCCGGAGACGGTCGCCCGCGTGAACGAATTCGTCTGCCGCGGCACGCGTCCCGACCTGGTGCTTGTGCTGGACATCCCGGTGGAGCTCGGACTCCGTCGTGCCGCGGAACGCTCCGGGGCGGCGACTCTGAACGACCGGTTCGATTCCGAGTCCGCGGCGTTCCATGAGGCGGTGCGGAACGGCTTCCTCGAGCTTGCCCGGCGCGAACCCGGCCGCTTCGCCGTGATCGACGCGTCGCCCTCGCCCGAACAGGTCACCCAATCCATTCTGGAGGCGATCCATGCACGACTGGCAATCCTTTGAATCCGCATTCCCGCTCCTCGGGCGTTCCCTCCGCATGGCGAAGAACGCCGGCCGGCTTGGGCATTCCCACCTCGTGGTCTCCTCGAACGCCGCCATCCGCACGCGGTTCCCGACCCTGCTCGCCCAGCTCGCCGTCTGCCTGGACCCGCTCCCCGACGGGACTCCGTGCGGGCGCTGCGAAACGTGCTCCCTGCTGGAGAACGGACTGTATCCCGACCTCTTCCTGCTCGCGCCGACCTCGAAGTCGCGCCAGATCAGGATCGGGGACGACGATTCCGAACCGGACACGCTTCGCAACTTCGAAGCCATGTTCCACCTCAGCAGCGCCTCGCCCGGCGGCTGGAAGATCGGCGTGATCCAGGACTGCGACACCATGAACGAAAACGCGCAGAACGCGTTCCTGAAGACGCTGGAGGAGCCGCCTCGCAACTGCCTCTTTATCCTCACGACAGGGCATCCCGCTTCGCTCCTGCCCACGATCCGCTCGCGCTGCCAGATCCTCTCGCTCACGGACAACGTCTGCAAATACGACCTGGAGACGTTCGCCGCCGTGCCGGACCTCCTCATGAAGCTTACGTTCGGCTCGAAGGGGGACCTCGTGGCCGGAGAGGATTGCGCTGCCGGGCTCATCGAAGTGCTCGGCTCGCTCGGCGGCATGGCGGAGACCACCGTGCAGGGGCGATGGGCCGACCGCCTGAAATCCGCGGAGAACCTCGAGTCCGCCGCCATGAAGCTGATCGAGAAGCGCATGGACGGCGAGACCGGCTGCGAATACATCCGCCTGCGCGAGGAGTTCCTCAGCATCCTGCACACCTGGTTCGCGCAGATCGCGCTCGTTTCCGAGGGGACGCCGGTCGAACTCCTGTCCAATCCCGAGGTCGTCCGCGTGTGGCTGGACGCCGACCCGCGCCCCATGCTTCCGCCGGACGAGGCCGCGCGCATGCTGTACGAGGCGGAAAATCTGGTCCGCGTGCTGAACACCAACGTCAATGACGAACTCGCCGTGCGGGCGTTCGCGCTTTCCGTCGCGATCGACACCGGCGTGCAGGGATGACCGGAACGATGCCCGCCGAGATCAGGGACCGCTACGAGTTCGCGCCGATCGGGCTCCTGCACACCGGGCTCCGCTGGCGGTACGAGGCGCCGCGCCAGGCCGGGTTCTCCGAGGCGAAGGCACGGATCGAACTCTACCCCGGGCGCGGCTTCGAGCAGGCGCTGGAGGACCTCGCCGGGTTCGAGCGCATCTGGGTCGTCTTCATCTTCCACCTGAACGCCACCTGGAAACCGAAGGTGACGCCCCCGTACGCCCCCGAAAACCGCAAGTACGGCGTCTTCTCCACGCGGTCGCCGCACCGGCCGAACCCGGTCGGACTGAGCTGCGTCGAGCTGGAAGGCATTGACGGCCTGAACGTCTACCTGAACCACTGCGATATCCTCGACCGCACCCCGATCCTCGACATCAAGCCGTACATCCCCGCGGTCGATGCATTCCCGGAGTCGAAGGCAGGCTGGCGCGACGAGCTCGTCCTGTCCGAATGGAAGCATGTGTTTTCGCCGGCCGCGCGGGCGCAAATGGACTGGATTAAGGTGCAGACCGGACTCGACCTCGCCAACTTCTGCGCCGTCCAGCTGAAATACGAACCCTTTAATCCCGCCCGCAAACGCATCGACCGTCTCCCGGACGGCTCCTGGGCGATCCACTGCCGCACCTGGCGCATCGTCTACCGCGCCGACGCGGACGCGCATGTGCTGAATTTCGAGTACGTCAGCTCGAACTACATGCCGGACGAGCTCGCGCCCGGCGCACCCGATCCGTACACGGACAAGGCGTTCCACCGGGCGTTCCTGGAGGTCGCGTCATGGAAGTGAAACTCTGCCGTATCACGGGATTCTGTTCCGGCGTCCGGGCAGCGCTCGAGCTGACCGACGACATGCTGAAGAAGCACGGCCCGCCCGTCTTCATCCTGCACGACCTCGTCCACAACGAATCGGTCGTGAACGACCTTCTCATGCGCGGTGCAAAGATCGTCGACGAACCGGAGGGGCTTCCTCCCGGCGCCACGCTCATTTTCAGCGCGCACGGGGTGTCCGAAGCGGTCGAGGCGCGCGCCCGGGCGCTCCCGCTGAACATCGTGGACGCCACGTGTCCGCTGGTCCGGCAGGTGCAGAAACGCGGCGCCGCGCTTTCCGAGGCGGGCCATGCGGTCCTGCTCTTCGGCAAGGCCGGACATCGCGAGGTCGAAGGCATCCTCGGGCGCATCCCCGGCGAAAAGCATCTGCTGACGAACCCGGAGGACGCCCGTGCGTTCGAGCCTGCCCCCGGCCGCACCTACGCCTGCATCAGCCAGACCACGATGAACAGCGACGTGATCGCGGAGATGACCGCGATCCTGCGCGGGAAGATCCCCGGCCTGGTCGAATCCGCGTCCGTCTGCCATGCCACGCTCACGCGCCAGAATGCCGTCCGCGAGCTTGCGGCGGCCTGCGACCTCGTGCTCGTGGCGGGGTCGGCGCACAGCTCGAACACGCTCCGTCTCTGCGAGATCGTCCACAACCAGGGCGCGCGTGCCGAACTCGTCTCCGGTCCGGAAGCCGTCACGCCGGAACTCCTTCGCGGCGCGAAGTGCGTCGGCGTCACCTCGGGCGCGAGCGCGCCGGACACCCTCGTCCGCGGCATCTATGACGCCGTGCAGCGCATCGCCGAATCCGAAAAGGCGTTTTGAGCCGAACCCGTGAGCGCGTTCTCCGGAAGACGGCACGGATCCCGCGAAAAAGAGGAAACGGGTGAAACGGTTCTTCCGGCGTTCATCGTTTCATCGGGCGAATCCGGGGCGGGTCCTGCGGCCTGATGTTTTTTGAGATAAACCACGGTCGGTCCCGTTTGAGAAAGCCCGGCAGCCCGTCAACACGAAAGAAAAGGCTTTTTTTTCATCCTCAATCCTTGAAAATAACAAAAAACGGTTTAATGTATGGTGTTTTGAAATCTTCCCGAAACAGAATTCAACAGGACTTCAATCTTAACTTCGTCAGGTTTTTTATGGACTACAACGTTTTATTCCAGTCGGTCAGGATCGGCAAGCTCGAACTGAAAAACCGTTTCATGATGGCTCCTGTCGGCCCTCTGGGTCTTGGCGATGCCGACGGGGCGTTCAACCAGCGCGGCATCGATTACTATGTGGAACGGGCGAAAGGCGGAACCGGCCTGATCTGCACCGGCGTTACGTTTGCCGATTTCACGGTGGAGGAGCATTCCTGCCCGGGCGTGCCGGTTCCGACGCGGAATCCGCATCAGTTCATCCGCACCGGCAGGGAAATGACGGAACGGATTCATGCGTACGGATCCAGGATCCTGCTCCAGCTTTCCGGCGGTTTCGGACGCGTGTCGATCCCGGAAGACCAGGGTGCGGACAATCCTGTCGCCCCCTCCGAGATTCCGCACCGCTGGATCGACAAAACGTGCCGCGCGATCACGGTGGATGAGATTCATCATATCGTCGCCATGTTCGGCAAGGCGGCGGCGATCGGGAAACGTGCCGGTTTCGACGGCATCATGATCCATGCCGTCCATGAAGGTTACCTGATCGACCAGTTCGCGATCGCCATGTTCAACCACCGCACGGACGAATATGGCGGGTCGCTGGAAAACAGGCTCCGTCTTGCCAAAGAGATCCGCGAGGAGATCGCGAAGACCTGCGGTCCCGATTTCCCGGTGGTCATGCGCCTGTCCACCAAGAGCTTCATCAAGGATTGGCGCAAAGGCGCGCTTCCCGGCGAGGAATTCGAGGAAAAGGGACGCGATGAAGCCGAAGGGCTCGAAGTCGCAAAACTGCTGGAACAGTACGGCTACGACGCGTTCGACGTGGACGTCGGTTCCTATGACAGCTGGTACTGGTCGCATCCGCCGATGTACCAGAAGGACGGTCTCTACCTGAAGTACGCGAAGGCGGTAAAGGAGGTCGTGAAAGTTCCGGTGATTTGCGCCGGCAAGCTTTCGAATCCCGATCTGTCCTCGCAGGCGGTGAAGGACGGCTGGATCGATATCGTGTCTCTCGGACGTCCTCTGCTTGCCGATGCCGATTACGCGAACAAACTGCGCAGCGGCAGGAAAGCGGACATCCGCCCCTGCATCAGCTGTCAGGAGGGGTGCATGGGAAGGATCCAGAATTTCTCGCTGGTCAACTGCGCCGTGAATCCGCAGTGCGCCAGGGAGCGCGATTTCGCATACAATCCGGTCCTGCGCCCGAAGAAAGTGGTCATCGTCGGCGGCGGCGTCGCCGGCATGGAAGCCGCAAGGGTGCTCGCGATCCGAGGCCACAAGCCTGTGCTCTTCGAGAAGGAAAGCATCCTCGGCGGCGCATGCGTCCCCGCCGGCGTGCCCGATTTCAAGGCGGAAGACAGGGCCCTGATCCGGTGGTATGTCCACACCATGGAGGAGCTTCAGGTCGAAATCCATCTCGGCGCCGCCATGACGGAGGAACAGCTTCGCGGCATGACGTTCGATGCTCTCATCATCGCGACCGGAGCCACGCCCCGCATGTTCGACCTGGGCAGGGGCATCCCCGTGTACGACGCGAAATCCGTGCTGAAAAACAACGCGGCGGGACTTGGCGAAGACCTGATCGTGCTCGGCGGCGGTACCGTCGGCTGCGAACTTGCGCTGTGGCTTCGCGAATCCTTCGGCAAGAACGTTACGATCGTCGAAGCGCAGAAGGATATTCTCCGGCTCAATGCTCCGCTCTGTTCCGCCAACAAGGATATGCTGGCCGCACTGGTCCGCTTCAAAGGCTGCGGGATCCGCGCCAATACCGTCGCGAAACAGGTGACGGATACCGGCGTCATCCTGCACGATCAGGAAACCGGCGAGGATTCCGAACGGAAGGCGGATGCGGTGATCGTCGCCGCCGGATTCCGCAGCGACGCCTCTTTGTATCAGGCCATGCAGGATGTCCCGGAACTCTACGCCATTGGCGATTGCAGGGAATGCCGGAACATTCACCAGGCGATCTGGGATGCCTACGAAGTGGCAAACCACATCTGACCTCCTGCGCTTGCCCTTACAATGCGATCTGCCCCCGGAACCTTTGCGGGTTTCGGGGGCAGATCGCATCGACTTATTTGAACTGCACCCAGTCGACGTGCATCAGGATTCCATCGGGCATCGTGACGAAGAGGTTATGCACGCCCTTCAGCTGTTTCAGGACAGCGGCGGAGGCGTCCTGCCATTCGTCTTTTGCCTCGATCGGGATTCTTGCGATCAGCTCGCCGTCCACGGTGTCGGCATGGAACTCGATGACTCCGCTGCCGCCGACCCGTGCAAACACGTGGACGATGGCGCTTGACAGATCTTTTTCCCCGAAATCCACGCGGTCGTATTCGATCCAGATCGGACGGCGGTAGTTGTCCCTGTTGCGGAACACCGTTTTCCATCCGGCGAACGGGTCTTCCGTTCGGTTGTATTCGACCCACACGTGATTGGAGTCTCCGATGGCGGAATAACGGTCGATCTGGATCCGGTTGGTCGCCGGAGTGATGCCCACACCGCGCTGCGTCGGCACGATCGGCTGAATGGTCCCATCTTCATTGAACGTCAGATATTCCGCGCAGATGGAGCGGTTCACATCGTGTTCGCGGCAGTAGTCGTTGTGGTGGTAGAAGAAATACCACTGGCCCTTGTACTCCACGACGGAGTGATGGTTGGTCCAGCAGTCCGTATTCTGCTCCATGATCTTGCCCTTATACTCGAACGGTCCCAGCGGATTGTCGCCCATGCAGTAGCAGATGCACTCCGTCTGCCGTTCGCACCACGGGAACGAATAATAGTATTTGCCGTTGCGTTTGAACATGAACGGACCTTCCTTCAGTCCGTTTCTCGGCACATTGTGATTGACCGTGACGACTTCGGAATCCAGTTCCAGCATGTTGTCTTTGAGCCTGGCGACGACGAGGACGTTGCCCTGCGCCTGCCAGGTCAGATACGGCGTGCCGTCATCGTCGATGAAGATGCACGGATCGATGCCGTTCACGCCGGGGATCGGCTTTTCCTGCGGCACGTACGGGCCTTCGGGCTTGTCGGCGACGGCCACGCCGATCGCATTGCGTCCGTCTTTCTGGTGGGCAGGGAAATAGAAATAGTATTTCCCGTTTTTGAAGTTGCAGTCGGGAGCCCACATGGAATAGCTCCTGCCATCCACCCACGGCACTTTTTCCTGGTCCACGATCACCCCGTGGTCGGTCCAGTCGAAGAGATTCTCGGACGAATACACATGGTAGTCCGGCATGTTGAATCCTTTTTTATTCCGCGATCCCGCGGGCGCCGGGATGTCATGCGACGGGAAAACGTACACCCTGCCGTTGAAGACATGGGCGGACGGGTCGGCGGAGAACGCACCGGAAATCAGCGGATTCTCGGCGAATGCCGGGATCGCGACCGAAGCCACAAGAATAGCGACGCAAATGGTTTTGTCAAGTTTCATGGTTTGCTCCTTGTTGCATGGAGTTGTTATGTTTTTTTCTGAAGGTATTGGTGTTCCCGTCAGCCTGATGGTCATGCCAGTGCCTTAGCCCTGATTCTTTCCTTCGGCGTCAGCCCGGTCTCCTTCCCGCAGATGCCGCCGCAGGATCCGGAGCAGCTCCCGCATCGCGGCGGGACTGCGGTGCACGCTGTGCCCGGAGCGGACGATCATTTCGCTCGCGGCGCCGTCAAGATGGCTGCTGGAGTACGGCACCACGCCGTCGCTGCCGCCGGCATGGTCGGCCTGGTCCTTGTCACCGATGATCGAATGGTAAACGACTCCTTCCTTGATTGGGGAACTCCCGAGAGCCCGGATGAAGGAAGAGTCCGGGTCGAGGTCGTTGAGCCCGGTGAAGGTCTGGCGGGCGTCCGCTCCCAATCCCCCGATGCTGCGCAGCCTCTCGACCTCCTCTTCGTCGTCCTCGCTGAGTTTCAGGAACATCTCGAAGAAGACGGGAACCTTGTCCAGCAAAGTCTGCGGCAGATGAATGATTCTCGAACCGAGCCGGGCGATCGACATCTGGGCCATCTCGGACCCCTTGTGCGGCACGGCCATAAAGACCGCGCGGTGGACAAACGGCAGAGCAGGAAGAACGGCGTAGTCCTCCGCCAGTTCCAGCTCTTCGGGCGACAGTTTGGAGCAAAGCTCGTCCCATGTGCGCTGCGTCACCTGTTCCAGGATGTAGTGCGGATCATCCTGAAGCAGCGTACGGGTAACGAGGCCGCCCATGCTGTGTCCGACCAGCACCATCCGGTCAAAATTTGCGCGTGTTTCCGGTGTGGTCGCGAGTTCCTCCCGCGCCGCCAGCAGCGCCTTTCGCAGGTTGCCGGCGGAGGCCAGTACCGGCACGCCGCTGGAATAGGAGTAGAACCAGAACTGATAACGTTTCCGGATCATCGGGTCATTCTTCAGCGAATTGATCATCTGCACCCATGTATTGGGACTGGACATCAACCCGTGAATGAATACCACGGGGATCTTGCCCGGCTGGTACGGTTCGACCAGATACAGCCCGGAGTTGTCTTCCTGCGTGTCGGACTCCAGCATGACGGAGAGCAGATTGCGGTCGGGCAAATCGTTCAGGAAACAGGCGAGCGGGGTGGAGAAGTCCAACGCCAGCGGCCAGTTGTCGGACGACATCGAATCCAGTTCCATCGGTACCGTCTCCTGCAACGAAGTGTCCAGATAATTCAGCCTTACTTTCAGATTGTGCGAGTCGGATTCCGTGACTTCCAGGGTCAATGTGACCGGGATCGTCATCCCCTTCGGAGTTTTCAGCGACTTATGGAACTGCTGCGGCACGACCCGTCCGACCAGAGGGATCCCGAGGCCGGATTGCCGGTTCTTCTGCATCAGCGCCTTGACGATATAATCGGAACAGAGTGTGAATTCCTCGACCGATTTGACGGGGACGGAAAGACGGTAACGCGGCTCTTCGAAGAAATAACGCCGGCCTTCCAGATCCGACAGGCTGAAGGAATCGTTCGCAAGCAGCTTATGCGACTTCAGATAGCGGAATATCCCGTGGCAGGAGTCGTTGTAGATCTCCATCATCCGGAAAGCGGAAAAATTATAAGACGAGACATCCGTGTCCAGCAGGACGAAGAATGCCTTGCAGGAGTAATAGAGTGCCGAAAGCTGGCAGCGGATCGCCGTTTCCTCGTCTTTCTCCTTTGCCGCGATGCTGTTGCAGAAATCGGCCGCGATCCGCAGGAATTTCGGATCCTCGGATATCATATAATAATCGTTGAGTTTGTGCAGCGTTCCTTCCGGATCCTTGGTGAAGTCTTCCTGCTCCATGTTGCCCCGCAGGAAGTTCTCGGATTCGAAGGAAAGACCATCACGTGAAAAAGAATCTTCGTGGTAATACTGGCTCTTCTCCGACGCCGATGCGGTCTCGACCGTGACCACGCGGCTGCTGAACATGGAACATGAGGTCAGCAGCAGCCACGCCGCCGCCATTGCCGGCAGCGCGATTTGTCTCTTACGGAAATAACCGGATCGCCTGTCGACTCCAATTTTCTTTTTCATGACTTTTTGTTTCTTCGTTCTGTGTTTGTCTTGTTGTCTGCTTCGCATCCCGACAGCCCCGCGTCCGCGGGGTGACAGCATCCGGCCGGCAGGATCGGCGCGAGAAAAAGGCAGGCGAGAAGAAGCCGATGTTTTGCCGGCAGGTTCGGATGTCTCATCGTTCCGCTTCCGCCTTCTTCCGTTCCCGACTCCAGTCCCGGTTCAGGTCAAGTCCCGCGAACGTGTCCGGCGAGTCCGGCAGACGGATCAGGAAATCGCCCGCATGGCAGAACCCCAAATCCCCTTCGAGCAGGGAGAAGTTGACCACATGGCCGCCATGCTTCCGGTCTTCATCCATGAAGTGAAGATGCCAGCCCGGGGCGTTGATGCCTTCGATGTATCCCGGGAGCCGGAATCCGACCAGATCGCCGCGAACGTCCGCGAATTCGAACACGGCTTCCTCTTTTGCTGCCTCCGCCAGCCCGATGCCGTCCTTTTCCTGGCGTCGGACCGTCCTGACTTTCATGAAGTCGAATTTGCCGGACAGGCGAACCGCAAGCGGATAGTCTTTCCGGGGGCAGCATTCGTTCATCCTCGCCTCGAATTGCTCATAGCTCGGGATGCCGGCGAGCCTCAGGGTGTCCTCGGCATGGAAATCGGCGATCGTCCCAAATGGAATCGTCTCGTCGTCTCCCGGCAGATAGACCTGTCCGTCGGCGCACGCCTGGTAGACCACGCCATCGATCATCTGCATCTCGCCGTCAAGCCGATCCATCGTCGCGATCGCCAGATTGCCGAGCCGTTTGGCCTCGCCGACGCTGACGATTCCGCCATAGTGACCGCCCAGCAGAACGTTGAACAGCGAAATCTGGGTGAATTGTCTGTTTTTCCTGCACATTGCCCTTTTCCCTCTGATTCTTTCCGCTTCCCGTGTTTCATTCCATTCAGGCAGCGGGATTGGCTGAATTGGCTGAAATATACACCCGCATGCGCGCGAAATCAAGGCGGATCATTCATATTTCTGTGAGATTGAATCGGCGTACCGGGCTCGCGCCGACTCCTCAATGCGCATACTGCGCATACAAAAAAGCATGTCCGGCCGGTTTGACCGGACATGCCTGATGGTTTTCGGGAAATCCGTTCGGAAGATGCTTAACTGTTGCTTTCTTTCATCTTTTCGAGCGTCTTCTGCGCAGCTTCGAGCTTCAGCTGCAGGTCGATTACGTCCTGCGCCTGGTTGTCGCGCTTTGCGCCCAGAGTGTCCACTTCTTTCAGGAGTTTGTTGCGGACGGCTCCGTTGTTATTGCTGGTTTTAACGCGGAACCCCCATGGATTGTCGATGCTGACCTGATTGGTGCTGAGGGTTGACACGAGTGCGCCACGGTCCTGCCTGACGGTGCTTTCCGTATTCTGAAGCTTTTTCTTGGCTTCTTCGAGCTGAAGCTCAAGCTTGCGGACCGTCTGCTCCTGCTGGCTGATTCGCCTTTCCCTGTTGCGTTTGTCCTGTTCGGCCTGTTGCTTCTGCTCCTTTGCCTTCTGTTTTTCCGCTGCCTTCCGATTGGCCTTTTTCTGGTCTTCCAACTTCTTTTCGTAGTTGGCAGCCTCTTCCGGATCGTAGTTGAAATATTTCTGGACTTTATCCGGCATGTCGGTGAAACGAACGAAGGAACATCCATCTTTGTGACCGAAGGTGATCCCGTTCGGCTTCCTGTCGAGGATGAACGCATCCTTGAGGACTTTTCCGCTTTTCAGCTTGAGGTCATGCTTTTCCGCTTTATCCGTATCTGCGGCAAACACGGCCGTGCCGGCAAACAGGAGAGCGAGAGCCGCCAGAACAGCAAAACGTGCGGTAATCTTCTTCATCATTTGTCTCCTTCCGTGATGCTGAATTGTTCGGGCTTCCGGAATACGCTCTCGGAGATGTCGACGTTCGTTTCAAACGAGATCAGCGACAGCTTCGTGGCCCCATCCGGCGAGAAACGGAACATTTCCGACGGGATCGTGACATCGTCGTCGAAGGTGGCGTAGTCGAAATACTGCATCGTGTAAACGCCGTCCTCTCTGGCGATTTCGAATTGACGGACCATGTCGGTGTACTTTCCGATCCAGAGTTTCGCCCTGATGTCCTTTTCTTTGCGGAAAACAGCCTCGATCACATCGCATTCCTCGCCGCAGACGTCCTCGGTTTCCTCAAGAAGCGTGGCATCGGTGAAGATCTCCTGAAAGTCCACCTTGAACGGGATCGTCTGAAGCAGGGCGCCATGCATCTCCTTGATGTCGTCCTTCGTCATGTCGATCACTTCCCCGCGTACATACATCCAGCCGGACTTGCCGTTCAGGCAGAACACCGCGGAATCCTCGTCATCCAGCACGTCAATGCGGACTTTGTCCGGCGCCTGGAAACGGATCGTGGCCGAGTCTCCGTCGCCGAATTCGTACTCGATTTGCGCGGTTTTGATATTGGATGCGGCCTCGTCGGGCGCAATGGCGTCCTCGGCTTCGTCGAACACGTTGTCCGCGGGGGTGCGGAAAAGTCCGCACGCCGACAGGAACACGCCGGCTGTCACAGCCGCAACCGCAAGCACGGTGCGGCAAATCTGGTGTTTCATTGTCTGCTCCTGGTTTGCTGTTTGTTCCGGGGAGCATCCGCGGCCATTCAACGGATGCTCATGACCGGATGTTTGTTTGTCCATAATATATCACTGCATGAATAAAATACAAGACCTCAGTCACCGATTATCTCCGTCTCCGCCTCATCCGGCACGGCCTCGCCATGCTCCTCTGCGGAGACCTTCGGCGGCTCGAATGGCTCACGGGGCAAAAAGCCGATGCGCCCGGCAATATGTGAGACGAGGAATCCGCCGGTGCACATATTGTAAATTTCGACGTTGTCGTTGTATCTCTTGCGGGATGCCGCAATGCGCTTTTCGGCGTCGGCAAGCTCGATCTGAAGTCGAATAAAATCTTCATCGGCATTCAGTTCGGGACAACTTGTCGCGGTGGCGAGCAGTCGGCCGAGCGCGGCCGTCAGGGCTTCCTCGGATTCTGCCCTTGCCGGGGGAGTTGTGGCGACGGCAAGTCTGCCGAGGGCATCGGCGATGCCGGTGAAGACTTCTTCCTCATCCGGGGCACGCTCCTTCACGGTCGAAACCAGGTCGGGTACCAAATCCGCGCGGCTCCGAAGCTGCGCATCGAGGTCCGCCCAATCCTTTTGGGCGACTTCATTCATGGAAACCAGACCGATGTACTGAGAGAAGAACAAATAGACGCCGAGAAGAGCGAGTGCGACAACGGCGATGACGATGCATGCTGACGGTTTCATGACGGTTGTTGTCCTTTCCTGGAAGCTGCCGTGGAATGCACGCACCCCATAAAGACGGCTCGTTTCATGATGGCCTTTCCTGATATTGGTCGGTGTTTCGTTGTCCGTAAAAAGATACACCCGCCTACGGAAAAAAACAAGCCGGAAGCGAATCTTTTCCGGCTAAGATTTCGGGGTGGGCAAACGTCTAATGATATGAATGCTTCCGAACCGGAACAGTCGCGAGGGCCAACAACATAGGAATCCAAGATATGAACATTTCAAAACCGTGGATGAAGGTCATCTTCATCATTGTCCTGCTTCTCATCATTCTGCCGCTGGTACTGTTTGCCCTCATACAGTTTGCGCCTCCGGTACAGGACCAGCCCGGCACAGCCGACAATTCCGATTCCGGGAGTCCCACAACCAGGGAACGCCGTGCAAAACGGGAAACCCGTGCATTCCGGCAGGAAACGACGGTCATGGAAACGGAGCCGGAGCAAAACTTCGAGGGAGTTGGGGCTGTTGTTCCCAATGCGCCCAGGTCGAAGCAGGCAACGCCTTATCGGCCCGGCACGGTTCCCGGAGATTCCGGCGTGATGGTTCAGTACGCCGGTTCGCCGGATGATATGGTGAGCGGGCCTGTGCCGCCTCCGGAGGAAGATCTTTGGGGCGGGGCGGTCCTGCCTCCGATGACACCGGAGCAGATGAGAGGGATCGGCGGGGTAAGACGCGTTGATCCCGACGATCCATTCTTCCGGCAGGACATCCCGAATCCATTCGCAGACGGATCGTTCTAACACGTTCAGTCCCCCCCCGGAACCATCGCTGGCTTCGGGGGACTGAACGTTTATGATTGTCGTTGCGTTAAATAAGCGGTTCGTTCAGCGTCCGCCACCGGGACGACCTCCGCCGAAGCCGCCGCCCATGCCGCCGGGTGCTCCGCCGAAGCCGCCGCCCATGCCGCCGGGTGCTCCGCCGAAGCCGCCGCCCATGCCGCCGAAGCCGCCGCCCATGCCGCCGCCACGACCGCCACGGCCACCGCGTCCGCCACCGGCATTGTCGCCCGCGGCCTGTGCGATTTTGGCAAGTTCAGTCGGAATATCGATTTGCTGCGGGCATCTGCGGACGCAGCGACGGCAGCCGATGCAGGCACTGGCCTTGACTGCAAGCTTGTTGTAAGCATCCTTGAACGCGGCCTCGTCTTTCTTTTCGCAGAAGTCGTTCCATGCCGTGAATACAGCGGGAATCTCGATCTTGACCGGGCATTCATTGACACAGTATCTGCAGGTCGTGCAGGGGACGCGGCTCTTGGAAATGCCCAGATATACGTCGCGAGCCTCTTCCAACGTCTTGCGCTCGGCGTCGGTCAGCGGCTTGAAGTCGGTGAATGTCTCAAGATTCTCCTTCAGCACCTCCATGGTGGTCATGCCGCTGAGTACCGTGAGGACATTCGGGAGCGAACCCGCATAGCGGAACGCCCATGAGGCGACGGATGCTTTTTCATCGGCTTTCTTCAGGACCTGTTCCGCCGCGGGCGTGAGCTTTGCGAGCGTGCCGCCCTGAAGCGGTTCCATTACGATGACGGGGATTTCCTTCGAGGTCAGGAACTCGTACATGCGCTTCGCGTTCTGCTTGTCCCAGTCGATGTAGTTGAGCTGGATTTGAACGAAATCCCAGTCATGCGCATTGACGATGGGTTCGAGCGCCTCCGCGGAGTCGTGGAAAGAGAAGCCGAGATGTTTGATCTTTCCGGCATCTTTCTGCTTCTTGAGGAAATCGTAAATCTTGAGGCTCTCGAATGTGCGGAACGTGTTTGCGTTGAACGCATGTGCGAGGTAGAAGTCGAAATACTCCGTCTGGCAGGCTTCCAGCTGTCCTTTGAAGATGCTTTCCGCTTCGGCGAGCGTGCGGATGGACCACAGGGGGAGCTTGGTCGTAAGCATATAGGTGTCGCGCGGATACTTCTTCATCGCTTCGCCGATGAACTGCTGGCTTTCGCCGTTGTGGTAGGGCTGCGCGGTATCAAAATAATTCACGCCGGCGGCCATGGCCGTATCAACGAGCTTCTGTGCCAGTTCGCGGTCGATCTTGCCGTTTTTCTGGGGAAGACGCATCAGGCCGTACCCGAGGAGCGGAACCGTGAGATCGGTCTTCTTATATTTGCGGCGGCTGACTTTCTTCGATGCGTCTTTTGCCGGTTCGGACGATTTCGCATCGGCCGGGGTAATGCCGGTTTGCGCGGCGAGGCGGGAAATCGCAGCGAGCGCGGTGAGCGCGGCGGTCTCTTTGATGAAATCTCTTCGATTCATAGAAAAGCCTCAATTTCTGTTGGGTTAAAAGTCTGGAAAAAAGGACGCAGGAAGAATTATCCCTTTACAGCGGCGGGCTTGCGCTTCACGATGGCAGAACTGACGACCAGCATTCCGATCCAGACAGCAAGGATCAGCGCTGTCATGGCTCCTCCGACCGTCGCGATCTCCTTCAGGACTTCCGCCGTGTTGCCGTCGCGGACTCCGGTCAGGAATGGGAACTGGAAGATGATCTCACCATGCCAGATGTGTTCGAATGCGAGCAGGGCGCATCCGCCGAAGGAAAGCTTTTCAAGCCAGCCTAATTTCGTGGCCCAGCTGATGGTTTCCGGTTGATCGGAATCCCTGGCTGCGACTGTGTGGCGGGCGATTCCGGCAGCGACTGCTGCGGCGAGAGGGGCGGTGAAACATGCCATTTTGACCTCCTGTTCCTTTCCAGGAAACGTTGCCTCGTCATGAGGCGATTTTTGAATAAAAGCGTGGAGAAACCGAGGCGGAATGCTTCTGCATCCCCTGTAGCGGCTACATGCCGTCTCAGGTTCTCATTTGCAATACTATATCACGAGTTGCTGATTGATTCAAGAGGCTTAGAATTTTTTTTCTCAAAAACGATCGGCAGTCTCCGCTTCGTTTTTTCATTCGCTGTCTTCTGCCACACAAACGCCGTCAGCCCCCGGAACCGTCGCTGGCTTCGAGGGCTGACCTTCATCGGAGACTAAGTCCATGAATCATCCGTCTTTATGATATACGCGGGCATATCCATGCCATTCGGGAGATCGTCGTAAAGTGCGTTGGTTCGTTCTGCCAACTTCAAGCCCGACTGTACCCGTTCTCGAAAAAACTCTTGAAAAAACGAGATTCGGCTTTTTTTTTAACAATAAATGAAAAAGATAATAGTTAAATAAAATGTTACCCCGTTTTATCTTGTTCTTGCAACCGATCTTTCCTAACCGAACAAAACATGAAAGGAAATCGTATGAAACACACATTCAACAAGATGCTGGCTTCCGGCTCGATCATCGCCGGATCTCTGCTTCTCGCCACAGTGCTCTCCGCACAGGCTCCGGCCGGCGGCGCACCCGCAGGTGGCGCTGCTCCCGGTGGCGCACCCGCAATGGGCGGCTTCGGCGGCGGCATGGGCGGCTTCGGTGGCGGCATGGGTGGCTTCGGTGGCGGCATGGGCGGTTTCGGCGGCGGCGCACCCGCTGGCGGACCCGGCGCAGGCGGACAGAGACCCGCAGGCGG
>JAFXYP010000085.1 GCA_017541665.1 Lentisphaeria bacterium
CCCATGCCAAAGCCGCCGCCGAACGATCTGCCGGGATTGCCGAAACCGAATGTCAACGGGGAAACGGGAATGTCGATCCATGGGTTGCCGGATCCGAAAAGTCCGCCGGGACGTCCCCTGTCGCCGGACGGGGATGCTCCCTCTTCCTTACTATTATCTTTTTTATCATTATTGTTATTGTTTTCCCGCGGTCTTTCCATCCCGAAGAAACTGCCGTCCCCGAAAAACATCGGGCTGTCACTCCAGGGATTGAATCCGGGGCCGCCGCCGAAGCCGCCGCCCATGCCGGGTCCGCCGCCGAAACCGCCGCCGAAGCCGAAATCTCCGCCGAAGCCGCCGCCCATGCCGGGATTGCCGCCGAAACCGCCGCCGAAGCCGCCGCCGGGCTGCCCCCACGGGGAACTCCGCCACGGATCGTCGGGCTTCTTCTCGTCTTTTTCGCCGTCCTTTTTCTCATTCCCGCCGGGCTGTCCGCCGAACATCCAGGGGGACTGCCCCTGTCCGGGATTGCCGAAGATCATCGGGATCTGACCGGGCTGCTGCGCAGGCTTGTTCTGTTCCGACTTCGATTTTTCATCGGATTCGGACGCATCGTCCTTCGCCTCCTGCGCAAGAAGCGCGGAGGAAGCGGCGGAACACAGCAGAACCAACAGGATTTTCCGAGCGGCAGTCATGGGGCGTTATCTCCGTGCGGGATTCGGAAACGGACTTAATTCTCCGCGTAGGCGGCGAAATCGGCTTCGAGCTGGGCGATCAGAAGGTCGGTATCGGAAAGAGAGAGATCCGACAGCGAACTCGTAACCTCCATGGAGACCTTCGTGAGCTCGCCGTCCATGACGGCACCGGTCCAGTCGCCGGCCGCAGTCACCTGAGTCGGGACAGCCAGCTGCTGGGGTTTCCCCATCGGATCGAAATAGAACAGGAAGCAGACTGCGAGAGCCGCCGCGACCGGGATCAGGACACGGAACGCCTTGGCCATGCGACCTTTGCGAAGGAATGCGGAAGCCGCACGGGCTGCGGCGGCGCGGATGGCGTCGTCGACATGCTTCGGGGGCTCCCCGGCATCCGGGAGAGCGCAGGAGAGCAGCCTGTTTGCCGCTGCGGCTTCCGCCGCGGCGGCACGGATGGCGTCGTCGATGCGTTTCGGCGGTTCGACCTCGGGCAAATCGCAGGAAAGGAACCTGTTTGCGAGTGCGGTTTCCGCCGCGGCGGCGCGGATGGCGTCGTCGATGCGTTTCGGCGGTTCGACCTCGGGCAAATCGCAGGAGAGGAAACGGTCGAGATCATCGGCAAAAGCTTTGCACTCGTGACAAATGCGAAGATGTGCCGAGACGTCGTCATTGATTTCGCCAACAGCGACCTTCTCTTGAATAAATTCACAAATGTTCATGGTTTCACCTCAGGAATTGTCAGATTCCCAGTCTTTCAGTTTGTTCGAAAGTTGTTTCACGGCATATCTCATACGGGCGAGACTCGTATTCACGGAGCAGTTCTGGATCTTCGCGATCTGCTGGAACGGGATGTTCTCCCGCCGCAACAGGAAGACCTCGCGGAGCTCCGGCGTCAGCGAATTCAGAGCCTCGCTGAGCCTGCGGGCGCGCTCGCGTTCGTCCATCTCCCGGCCGGGGACCTCGCCGGATGTATCCTCCGCGGTGTCTCCGTAGGAGTCGTCCAGTTCATCCTCTGCTCTCCGTTTCAAGGAGCGGTAATAATCGATGATGAGGTTGTGGGCGATCCTCATGAGCCATGCGGAGAATTTCTCCTGGTCGCGGTAGGTCGACAGATTGTCGATCGCACGCATCCATGTCTGCTGGAACACGTCGTCCGCCTGGCTGGTGTGCCCCTGCATCTGCCGGTTCACATAGCCGTAAAGCGGACGCCTGTATCGTTCGTAAAGAGCATCAAAAGCGGGACTTGATCCACTTTGGAATTCCTGGATGAGCTCCAGATCTGTTTTATCTGTTTCCATGTCCCGAAATTCCATTATGGTTGCTTCGATAACCATTTAACGTTTTCATGCCGCATCTTATTGTATATAGCGGAAATTTTTTCCGATTTTTTTCGGATTTCTTCGGAAACGGGGCGGTCCGCATCCAGAAAATCCACCGAACCGATCCCGTCGGACGGGACCCACCGGAACTCCTGGCCGTCCTTTGCCGCCGGGGCATTGTCCGAAACCGCGAGGAAAAACGTCACGCGCACGTATTTGACGCCGTAGTCGTGCTCCATGACCGTCAGGACCGGGCCGACGGCGATCTCCATGCCGAGTTCTTCGCGGATTTCGCGCCGGATGCAGTTCTCCGGCGTTTCTTCCGGCTCGATCTTGCCGCCGGGGAATTCCCATTTTCCCGCCATATGCGTGCCGGCCGGCCGGGAACAGACCAGGATCCTTCCATCCGGGCCGCCGATCACCGCAGCCGTCACATCGACAAGGGGTTCCGAAGAAAAAAGCAGTCCCCGGGACGGCTTGCCGGAATCAGCGGCAAGCGGATACAGCGAAGAACGCCGGACACCGGGGATCCAGAGGATTTCCGTCGGCTCGGCGGCGTCCCGCACCACGGGCCGCAGGGGCTGTTCCGCGGCGGAGACATGGGCGTCGGTGAAAAGTTTTTTAAGCGAAACGGAATACGTCGAACCGAACGGCGTCATGGCATCGCCGGGCTGCCGGGCCGCGATCCGAAGCCTGCCGGGGAACGTCTCCGCATCGAAGACCGCGGCGTCCGACCCGGACGGCATTTCGCCGCCGGAAAACGCCCCGCGGAACCGCAGGACAGTCCTGCCGAACCGCACGGCTGGGGTTTTCCGGTAATCCCATAGGTCCGGGTCCTCCGGTCCGGCCGGCTCGTCGTCCGCTTTCCGCAGCAGGCCGTTTCTCCACCGGAAGCCCTCGCCGTTTTCCGCCGGGATCCGCCCGGATCCGGCGCGGTCCGGGGCATCGAGCAGATCGCGGAGACGTTCGATGAAATGGCGGTCCGGGATCTGTCCGCCGAGCCAGAGCCGCAGGACACGCGGCAGAAGCGCCGGGGGCATTTTTGCGAGGGAATCGAGCTCAAGCCCTCCGGGCCGTACCGCCAGCCGGAACGCCTGTTCGGCTTCGTTGTCGAGCGCCGCAACATCCTCCTCGATGGCTCGGAGCGCCGTCAGGATCCCGGCACGGGCGCGCGGGAATTCGCGATAAAGGGCGGGCAGGACCACGTTGCGGAGCCTGTTGCGGTCGTAGTCGTTTTCCAGGTTGGTGGAATCCGTGCGGAAAGAATTCATGCCGCACCCGGCAAGATACGCTTCGATCTCGACGCGCGAGAACACAAGCAGGGGGCGGAGCCAGACGATGCCGTCGAACTCGCGGACGGCGCGAAGCGCATGCAGACCGGACATATTCGAGCCCCGCATGAGGCGCAGGAAAAGCGATTCGATGCGGTCGTCGGCGTTGTGCCCCAGTGCCACCGCCATGGGCATCTTTTCCGTTTCGCCGAGGATAGTCTGCCATGCCTCCTGCCGGAGGCGGCGCGCTGCGGCCTCCGTACCTTCGCCGGGGCGGACCTTGTCCGGGACATTCAGCGGGACGACCTGCAGCGGGACGCCGAGCTTATCGCAGACGTCCCGGCAGAATTCCGCGTCGGCGAGGCTCTCCGCACCTCGGATGCCGTGTTCGAAATGCACCGCGCGGAGTTCCCATTTGCCTTCTTCCCGGAGCGCGGCGAGCGACACCAGCAACGCCAGGCTGTCCGCGCCGCCGCTGAAGGAAGCGTAGACGGTACGGATACCGGAGGGGATCAGGGAACCGGAGAAGAGCGGGCCTGGCATGATGCGTGGAACCGGGCGGAGGGATGCCGTTGCGAGGGTTCGACGAACCGGATCAGAGCTCGGCGATGGCCTTCAGATAAGTCTCCTTCGTCTGGGCGCCGATGAACTGCTTCACGACTTCTCCGTTCTTCAGAAGCACCACGGTCGGGATGCTGCGGACCCCGAACCTGGCGGCGAGATTGGGCTGGAGATCGACGTCGACGGAGCCGACGAAGAGGTCGGGATTTTCGTTGGCGATCTCCTCGATGATCGGGGCGATCTTCCTGCAGGGGCCGCACCAGGTGGCGTTGAAATCGATCAGGGCCGGTTTCGCGCCGATGATGCTGACGAAATTGCTCTCGGAAAGGATATTGATGCTCATGGTCTGGTTCTCCCGTGGTGTGGTGTTGCGTTTCAGGGCGCGCGGTGTACCGGCGGTGCGCCGCGGCATCCGAACATACTCTACTCCGCCTTGCCCCGTTTTTCAAGCCGTTTTATGATCTTTTTCGGGAAAACCATCCCTATTCGGAAAAAATGACGGAAAGATGCCCCCAGCTCTTCCTGCGGGGGGCATCATCATCCTGCTGTGTCCATATCCTTTTTTCCATAATGCTGAACCTCATTATCCGGGGAATGGGACCGGAAACACGGGCGTTTCTTCCGAAGGCGAGTTGGAATTCGTGCCTGCGTCCGGTCCGATGATTATTTTACACCGGGAGATGCGACATATCATGTCATAGCACTCCCTGCCGGACAGGAAAAAAGAGGCGCAGCACAAAAAAAAGGAAAAAAAGCGGAATGCCGTCCGTCTTTTCCGTCACGCATGGATGCCGAAAAAGAACAAACGGAGCAGGATGCGTCCGGGATCAGTGGGGGATGACCTGCTTGTAGTCGGCGGCAAATCGTTTTGCCTCGTCGGGGGAGATCAGGCCGTCGGCGCAGAGGTCCTGCATGGAGCGTTCGAGCGTGCACATGCCGTCCTTCTGGCTGGTCTCGATCACGGTCTTCAGCTGATGCGTCTTGCCCTCGCGGATGAGCGCCTGCACGGGCGGCGTGCCGATCATGATCTCGAAAGCGGCGAGCCGGCTGGAACCGTCGATGCTCGGGATAAGGCGCTGCGAGATCACGGCGAGGAGCGTGCCCGCAAGCTGGAGCCGGATCTGGTTCTGCTGGTACATGGGGAACGAGTCCACGATGCGGTCGACGGTCTGCGGGGCGCTGTTCGTGTGGATGGTGGCGAAGACGAGGTGACCGGTCTCGGCGGCGGTGAGCGCGGCGGAGATGGTCTCGGTGTCGCGCATTTCCCCGACCATGATGACGTCCGGGGCCTCGCGGAGCGCGTATTTGAGCGCGGAGGCGAAGCTGTGCGTGTCGGCGTGGAGTTCGCGCTGCTCGACGATCGAATTGATGTTGCCGTGGACGTATTCGATCGGGTCCTCGATGGTGATGATGTGGGCGTTTCGCGTGCGGTTGATGACGTCGAGCAGCGAGGCGAGCGTGGTGGACTTGCCGCTTCCGGTGGGGCCCGTCATGAGGATCAGCCCCTGGCGCTTCGAGCAGAGCCCCGAAACGACTTCCGGCAGGCCGAGCTGGGCGGGAGTCGGGATCTTCACATTCACGACGCGGGCGACCATGCCGAGCGTGCCGCGCTGGAAGAAGGCGTTCACGCGGAACCTCGAGTTCGGGATGTCGAGCTCCTTCGCGAAATCGACGGAAAGCGCGAAGTCGAGCTCGCGGTTCTCCTCCAGCTCAATGCGCTGCCGCTGGTTGATCACACTGAAGAGCAGACGCCGCACGTCGTCGTTGTCCAGCACCGGCATGTTGAGTTCGCGGAGTTCGCCGTTGATGCGGAGCGTGGGGCGCACGCCCGTGGAGAGGATGAGGTCGCTCGCCCGCACCTGGAGCGAAGCGAGGAACAGCGTCCGCATGTCGACGACGGTGTCGTCGGACGTGCCTTCGAGCTTCGTGCCGTAATAGCTGCGGAACGCCTCGACGCCGCTTTCCATGCCCTTTACGAGCAGGTCGAATTCGTCGCGGTTCTCCGCGGCGAGCCGGGCGTCCTGAAGGGAGATCCGCCCGGTCTGGTACAGGCGGAAGATGGAGCGGTTGAACGGGATCATGCCCTGTTCGATATTGCTGCGGAGGGCATCGTCCAGCGACCTGTAGTCGCGAGCTCCGACGAGCTTGCGGACGAGCGCGGTGCCGAGCAGGATCTCGACCGCCGGGACCATGGCGTCCGCGCCTGCGGTCGGGATCAGCCGCTGCGACACGATGCCGTTCAGCGCCGCGCCGAGGTCGGTCGCCATCTGCTCCCGGCTTTCCTCCGGGAACATGTTCACGATGCGTTCGACCGCCCGGACCGAATCCGAGGTATGGACCGTACTTATGACGAGGTGCCCCGTGAGGGCGGCGTTGACGGCGGTGGAAATGGTCTCCGGATCGCGCATTTCGCCGATCACGATCACGTCGGGATTCTCGCGGAGCGCGCTGCGGAGCGCGGAGGAGAACCCGCCTTCGCGCACGGTGTCGATCTCCCGCTGGGAGACCACGGATTCGCGGTCGGAATAGACGAATTCGATCGGGTCCTCCAGCGTGAGGATATGCTTGTGCATGGTGCGGTTGATGTGGTTGATCATGGCGGCGAGCGTGGTGGACTTGCCGCAGCCCGTAGTGCCGGCCACCAGGACCAGCCCGCGCGGGGCCTCCGCCAGCGTGTCAAGCAGCGTCGGCAGGTTCAGATCGGCCGCCACGATGTCATCGCCGCTCAAAATCGGCCGGACTGCCGCCGACGGCCCGCCGATGGAACGGAAGAAATTCACGCGGATGCGGCTGCCGTCCGGGAGTTGCCAGGACGCGTCGAACGCGCCGGACTCCGCATACGCCGCCTCGCCGCGTTCGCCGATGACGGCACGGCGGAACGCGTCCATGGATTCGACCGGGACCGGAGCGAACGACCCGAACGGCGTCACGACGCCCCGGATGCGCGCATGGGGCATTTTCCCGGCGGAAAGGAAGAGGTCGGAGACATGTGCTCCGGCGGCGGACTGTAAGATCGGCAGAATGATATTCATCGTGAAAACCTTCCGGTTGCTGTTCCGGCATTAAAATATCCGCGCAAAAGCGATTTGTCAAGTCGAAACGGGAACAAAAAGCCATCGAGCGCAGCCGAAATGCGAAAAAGAACGAAAAAAAACGGAAAAATGGAAAAAGCGCTTTGATGAAATCGAATCCTGTGCTATATTTTTATATAAGAATATTTTTAAACTGAAACATCTTTTGCCCGACATCATGAGGTGCGCCATGGCTCTCTGGGGCGGCAGATTCGCCGAACAAACACAACGCAGCGTCCAGGACTTCACGCAGTCCATCTCTTACGATAAACGACTCTACAAGCACGACATCGCCGGCAGCATGGCCCATGCAGCCATGCTCGGCGCCGCCGGGATCATCCCGAAGGAATCCGCCGACGCCATCTGCCGCAAGCTCGCAGTCCTGAAACGCCGGATCGCCGCCGGAAAGATGGAGTTCAAGGTCGAGCTCGAGGACATCCACATGCACATCGAGACCGCGCTGACCGAAGCGCTCGGCCCGGAAGGCGCGCGCGTCCACACGGCACGCAGCCGCAACGACCAGATCGCGCTCGACATCCGCCTGTACCTGCGGGACGAGATCGACACCCTGTCGAAGGAGATCCGCACGCTCCAGGCCGCCCTGGTGAAAAAGGCGGACGAGCACAAGCGCACCATCATGCCCGGCTTCACGCACATGCAGCACGCACAGCCCGTCCTGCTGGCGCACCATCTCCTCGCCTACGTCGAGATGTTCGCCCGCGACGCGGAACGCCTCGCCGACGCCCGCAAACGCATCAACGTGATGCCGCTCGGCTCGGGCGCCATCGCCGGGACCACGCTGCCGATCGACCGCGAATACGTGCGGAAACGCCTGAAATTCCCGAAGATGACGCGGAACAGCATGGACGCCGTGGCCGACCGCGATTTCGCCTGCGAACTGCTGGCGGCACTCTCCATCTTCGCCATGCACGTCTCCCGCCTCTCCGAGGACCTCATCCTCTGGATGTCGCAGGAATTCTCGTTCGTCACCTTCGGCGACGCCTTCTGCACCGGATCCAGCCTCATGCCGCAGAAGAAGAACCCCGACATCGCCGAGCTTTCCCGCGGCAAGACCGGCCGCATCTACGGCGACCTGACCGCGCTGCTCACCATCTGCAAAGGGCTCCCGCTGACCTACAACCGCGACCTCCAGGAGGACAAGGAGCCGCTCTTCGACGCCATCGACACCGTCCACGCCATCCTCAGCGTCTATCCGTCCATGGTCGAATCCATGAAGGTCGACAGGGACGCGATGCTGAAAGCCGCGTCCGACCCCGGGCTCATGGCGACCGACCTGGCCGAGGCGCTCGTCCGCAAGGGCGTGCCGTTCCGTTTCGCGCACCACAAGGTCGGCGCGCTGGTCAAATACGCCGCGGACCACGGCAAGCTCCTGAACGAGCTTTCGCTGAAGGAGATGAAGAGCGTGTTCCCGGAGGCCGACGCCTCCATGCTGAAGCTCTTCGCCCCCGCCCACGCGGTCGAGGGGCGCGACGTCTACGGCGCCACCGGGTTCAAGCAGGTCGCCTCGCAGGTCGCCTTCTGGAAAAAGGAGCTTCGCATCCCGTCATGACGCGCTCCCGCCACAGTCTCTTCTCCGGCGCGGCAGCCGGGTTCCTCTGCCTCTTCGGCGTGCTGTCCGCGGAGGCGCAGGACATCTTCCTGCGTCCGGCCCTGGAGGCGTTCGTCGACAAGGACACTATGCTGGTGTTCCCCGCCCAGGTCGACACATTCCAGAAAGTCCGTGTGCGGAAAAACGAGAATCCGGTGTTCGGCACGGTGGTCCGCTATGAGAACGAGACCGGGACCTGCGCCGACGTGTACATCTATTCGCTGGACACCGGCGCGAAACCGGTCCGGCAGGACATGTTCGAGGCGCATTGCCGGGAGACCGACGAGGGCATCCTGAAAATGCCCGAACAGAACCCGAAGATCACCTCGGTCGAGCACATCGCGGCCCCCGCAGGGAAGACGCCCGAAGGCGGCTACGAGGCGCATTACCGGATCCTGAGCGGATCCACACCCATGGATTCCGTCCTGTTCCTGGCGCTCTACCACGGCAAGCTGGTCAAAGTCCGCATCTCCTATTCGCCCGAGGATACCGACGAGGCGGAGCACGCGCGCCTTTTCGTCGCCGCCGTCGCCGCAATGCTGAACCCGGAAAAAACCGCGGAGAAGCAGGACAAGAGCCCGGAATCCGAAGCTCCGAAAACCGAAGCGAAATCCGAAGCGAAATCCGGAGCGTGACGCATGTCCGGGGCAACCCCCTTTGCCATCCCGGAGGAAGAGTTCGAGGAGGAATACGTCCGTCCCTCAAGCGGTCCCGGAGGCCAGCACCAGAACAAAACCGAAAACGGTGTCCGCCTGCTGTGGAACGTCGCGGCGACCGCCGTCCTGACCGATGCGCAGAAGGAACGCCTCCGCATCCTCGCCGCCCCCTACATGCAGGGGGACGTCCTGGTCGTCATGGAGCGCTCCAGCCGCAGTCTCGCACGGAACCGCGAACGCGCCCGGGACCGCATCCGGGAACTTGCGCTGTCGGCCCTGCCGGAACCGCGGAAACGCCGCCCGACGAAGCCGACCAAAGCCTCGAAAGAACGCCGGCTGAAGGAAAAGGCCGCCCGCAGCCGCATCAAGGCGCTCCGCTCGGGGCACGATCCCGCGGACTGATTTTCCTCTTGCTGCAAAGAACATGGTCGCATGTTCTTTTCGTTTTGCCATGCCCCCTCGTCTCTGGTTTTTATAGGGCAACGGTGAAAAAAACAGCATTATTCTTGTTTGTCCGCCTTGACAAAAACAAAAATCGGTTTACCTTATGGTAAAAAATGTCGCATCCGGCAATTCTCAACCGGCAATGACCGAATGCTCGACCGAAAACGAATCGATAAAGTTTTTCCTCATTTCTCACAATTAACATAAGGAGTTAAAATGCCGATACCATTGATTTATTTGGCAATAGCAGGGATAATAATTCTGGTTGGAGGCGGGGTGGCAATTGCCTGCCTCTCTGGAAAAACCGTTGCATTCATCGGGATGAAAGGATCCGGGAAGACAACAGCCGTTCGTGGATTTCAGGCACTTGGGAAAAAAGAGAAAGACTGGAAAGCCGACAGTAAAACGCCTGGAACCTTGAGTGATATCAAAGAGCATGATGTGCTCGGATTCAAAGCATGTATCGATACATCCGGCGCACAGCAGCTTAAGCGCCGTTGGAAGGAGACGATAGAGAAGGCGAAGGCGGACTGGGTTTTTTACTTCTTCGATATCAGCATGTTAGACAGGATTATGTCGCTTGAGAACGACGAAAAGGCGAGGTATTTCATGTTGGTCAAAGCTGACTTGAGGGATGTCGCAGATATATGTAAAGGGAATAAGAAGCGTCTACTTGTCATCGCGACCCACACGGATATGGAATATAACAAGGAGGCGGCGAAACGGTACTGTGAAGACATCCTTGCGGAACTTGTGGGCTTGGATCATTACGGTTTTGTCGAAGGCTCTTTAATCAATTATGAATCCGTTTCCGCATTATGGAATCTTATTAAGGAGAAATTGAAATGATCATTTGCGGAATCATTCAATCTCCGGAACGGAATAACGATCAACTGGAGGTTCATCAGGTTGCAGGGAAACATCAGGATGCGGACTCGATCATCAATGCACAAATCGACCTGATCTCAACCCGCAGATTCAGGAACGCCAAAGGGATCAAAGGGTGGAAGAGAAAGAAAACAAAGGAGCTGTATCTTCAGGCAGCAACTCTCAGTTCAGATTCTCTGGGGCGTCCGATCACACTCGGCATCTACATGAAAAAAGAGGGGGAGGAGTCTGCGAACATCTCCCGCGAAACGATCGTCGAGTTATTGAACAAGTTCTCGTTGAAAATGGATGATGATTCCATCTCCGACATCGTATCTTTTATTGGGAAAAAGTTTCCAGGAACGATTTCTGAGAAATTATCGTCCTGTTCCCTCGTCCTTGTCGTTTTTGTTTTGATCGCTCTTTTCTTTATTTTCTCGTTAACATAACAGGAGACACACCATGGACAACTCCGGCGATGCCCAGATCCTTCTTGTAATGGATGAAGTCGATGCCATCAATTTCCACAAAAAAGGATACGACACGAATTGCAAGGTGATCGCGTATGACAGCGAATTCAAATCTCCTCTTGCCAAACATTTGGAAAAAATGAATCTGCTCGTCAATCAGAATGTTCTTGTCAAAGATCCCTATACTTCTGACCTGACTTACCATCCCCTGGATTCTGCAAGTAAAAACCTGCATATCGATTACTTTAAGCGATATGCCGCGATCCTGTCGTTACTCGGTGCAACGAGAGTCTTTGTCACGGAAGTGAATGCTTTCAATGAAACAGATTCTGTTGGAGGCTCTGTCGGTGTCGGCGTAAAGGGTGGTTTGGGAGGAAAAGCATCGGGAAAATGGACAAGCGACAGCCAGGTGCAGGAATTGATGAGCCTCGATCAATCCTATGAGCCTAAAGTCGATTTGGCGGGAGCGAAAAAGATGATGGAGCTCTTTTCGCTCCAAAATGACACAGACCTTGATATGATCATCAAGGCTATTGAAACCGGAACGGTTTACAAATACTTCGATTTCAGTTTGAACCTTTCACAGAAAATGCAGAAGGTATTCAATCTCGCGGCAAACATTATCCCCTACGGTGGGATCGATATTAAAACCGAGCTGGAGAGCAATAAGAAGATCAAAGAGACCTACACTCTTCATGTCAGGGTTGAATTCAAAGATTCGCAGACTAACGAATAAAGGCAATCTCCATTGATCGGGCTCCGGCTGCTTTGCCCGGACATGAAAAACAGCCGGATTTCATTTCATAGAAGCCCCTCAGACCTTCGGCAGTTTCTGCACGAAGCGGAACTGCACCCTCTGCGGCGAGGACGTGATCTCCTGCCGGATGGTGGAGGACACCGGTGACGGCAGGCGGGACGTCGCGCGCGCCGGCGAACGCAGCACCTGGGAGCTGCGAGGCGACATCTTCCGCATTTTCGCCTGGGCCGAATCGAGGTCGGACTGGAGTTTCGCGATCGTCTTCCGGTCGGCATTGTATCGTTCGATCAGCAGGGAAACGAGGTTCAGACGGCTGTCGCACGGGTACTTGAACATGCCGGTCTGCTCCAGAAACCGGAAGATGATATCGCCGCCCCAGGCGTCCATGGCGGCGGTGATGATCTCGCGGGTCAGGTTCGGGATGGTCAGCAGTTTGTTCACGATGTCCTGGGAGAAAGCGCTGCGGATGGCGTCCAGCACGGAAACGTTCGTCTCGTACGCGTTGCGGTCCCGCAGGAACTTTTCCATCAGAGGAAGCGTCCTGCCGGACTCGCAGAGGCCCAGGAACTGCTCGGAGTCCGGGACTTTCGTGGACACGCCGCCGCCGAAATGATACCGGTAGCACGGGACGGTCCTGAAGCTTCGGAACGACTCCGCAAAAAACAGGATGAAAAACGACAGATACAGATCCGTGTAATGATGCAGCTTGATGTCGGGCATGGCATTGACCGCTTCCCGGCAGATGTCCGCCCGGTAGATCTTGTTCCACAGGTTGTGCGGGAACCGGTGGTTCACGAAGCAGTCGTACAGGATGTTCGTGCCGTGGATCTCCCCCACCCGCGAAACGAAATACGGGGTGAACGTTTCAAGCGCGGGGATGTCCTTCTCCTCCGCTTCGAAGTCGACGGAGAACTGCACGACGTCGCAGTTCGATTTTTCGATCAGCCTGACGGCGGTTTCGCATGCGCCAGGCAGAAGCATGTCGTCGGCATCGGCGAACATGATGTATTTGCCCTGCGCGTCCAGAAGCGCGAGTTTCCGCGCCAGAACCGTTTCAAGGCGGCGCTGAAATGCTGAAGCATGGACGCGCGGCTCGCGGAGAACATATTCCTGAAGGATATCGGCGGACCCGTCGGAGGATCCGTCATCGACGCAGATGATCTCGAGGTCCCGGAACGATTGGGAAAGGATGGAGTCAAGGCAGCGTCTCAGAGTCGATTCCGCGTTGTACACGGGAATGATGACGGACAGTTTCGGCATTTTTGATCTCTTTCGATCAGGTTCGTGTCTTCGATGGCGCTGAAGATACCGGATCCCCTGGAAGACTTACACGGGGAAACGGATCGCCTGATCCGAAATAAGACCACGCACCGTATATAACGATTCATGCGCGTGAAAAAGTGTGCTCAAAACAATTTTATTTTAAAAATTATTTAACAGCTCTACAATTGAGGTTTTTTAATAACAGATAATTGTCTTCCCCTTTTTATAGACTTTTCTGTTGAAGATACAGGAAGATGAATAATAAAAAACACCATGCCGGAAGAGATTGAATTCAAAAAAGTCAGGCTGACGCGTTCCCCCGTTCAAAAAGCACGCCAGGCGCCATTCCGGGATCGTACCGGGAAATGCCGGACCGGAGGACTCCGGGGCTTACCTCACGTCATAGTAGAACCGGTCGGCCGCCTCCCGGTCCCTGCCCGTGAAGATGCGTTTCGTGAGCTTGCGGTTCCGGATCAGATACCAGTCGCCGAATTCATCGAACTTGCGGCTGGACGTGACGATATAGGACTTTTTCAGCGTGCCGTACTTCAGCCCGCGGCTGACGCCGAGCCGGTTCAGCCTCACGGCGAAGTCCATGTCCTCCAGGCTCACGAGGGTTTCGTCGAACCCGCCGAGCCGGTCGAAATCCCGTCTGCGAAACCAGAACATGCCGCCGGAAAGCGCCGCCCTGTTCCGGAGCATGACCGGGATCAGGTTCCACGCCACGTACATCGCCGAGAAAAAGATCCCGATCGACATCCGCCCGAACCGGACGCGCGTGCCGCCGCCGATGAACCTGCCGCTCTCCAGCATCTCCACGATCTCGCACAGGGCGCGCTCCGACATCACGCTGTCCGCGTCGATCGTCACGACGATCTCCCCGCGGGAGGCGTTGACCCCGGCATTGCGCACGCGGGCGATGGAACGGTCGTCGTTCGTCACGACCACCGCGCCGAAACGCCGTGCGATCTCCTTCGTGCCGTCCGTGCAGCGGTTCAATGCCACGACGATCTCGACGCTGTCCTGTCCGTCGCCGGTCTGGGCGGCCGCGCGCTTCACGGATTCCAGGCACACTGCGAGGTACTTTTCCTCGTTGTGCGCCGGAATGACAACGGAAATGAGGGGATTCGTGTTCATGTCGTTTTTCTCTGCGGAGTTCGTCGGGATGCGGGAAATGCAATAAACTACAGCGGGAGCCCGGGAAAGTCAAGCGTTTTCCGAAAGGCAGCTTCGAAAAAACGGAAGGTCTTTCCCGGGGCTTGCATACG
Organism: Lentisphaeria bacterium; assembly: GCA_017541665.1. Classification (GTDB taxonomy): domain Bacteria; phylum Verrucomicrobiota; class Lentisphaeria; order Victivallales; family UBA1829; genus UBA1732. Next base: position 14,228 of record JAFXYP010000085.1, read on the forward strand.
GCGCCGGTTCAGGACGCGGACGCGGTCGCGGTCGAGAGCATCCGCACGAATTCCGCGGCTTCCTTCACGCCGGCGGCAAGGGCTTTCACGAAGCCGGACCCGGAGATCACGCCGTCCGCATACCGGACCGCTTCCGCAGCGGTTTCCGCATCCGCGATGCCGAACCCGGACGCCACGGGCAGCGAGGTAAGCTTCTTGACCTGTTCGACGAGCTGCGGATAGTCGGGCGGGAGTCCGCGGCGGGCTCCGGTCACGCCGGCGACGTTGATGTAGTACACGAATCCGGTCATACCGTCCACGATCTCACGGATGCGGTCCGGCGGCGTGAGCGGCGACACCAGCGGGATCATGTGCAGCCCGTGTTTGCGGCACGGCCCGAGCAGTTCGTCGCGTTCCTCCAGCGGGAGGTCCACCGGGAGGACGCCGTCAACGCCGATGCGCGCGAGCTCGGCGCAAAGCGCGTCATATCCGAAGTGAAGCATCGGGTTCATGTAGCTGAAAAGGATGAGCCCGACGCGGGGGAACCGCGCCCGGATGCGGCCCGCGAGTGCGAGGACGTCGTTCATGCTGAAGCCGCGTTCGGCGGTCTGCTGGGAAGCGGCGGCGATGACGGGCCCGTCCGCCATCGGGTCGGAGAACGGCACGCCGAGTTCGATGATGTCCGCGCCGTTTTCGATGGCGGCGACGATGCCCTCCTCGCTCCGCGCGGGGTCGGGATAGCCCGCTGTCGTGAACACGACGAGCGGCTTTTTCGATGCGAAGATATCAGAGATCCTGTCCATGATTCACCTTGTACGTTTTGATGTTGTCCATGTCCTTGTCGCCGCGGCCGGAGAGGTTGACGACGATGATGCCGTCCGGGCCGAGCCCGGGCGCGTCCTTCACCGCCTGCGCCACGGCATGCGAGCTTTCCAGCGCGGGGATGATGCCCTCCAGGCGGCAGAGCAGGTCGAACGCCGCCACGGCCTCCTCGTCGGTCACGACGGTGTAGCGGGCGCGCTTCGTGTCCGCCAGGTAGCAGTGCTCCGGTCCGACGCCGGAATAATCGAGCCCGGCGGAGACCGAATGCGTGTCCAGCATCTGCCCGTTGGCGTCCTGCAGGAAATACGCCTTCATGCCGTGCAGGATGCCCACGCGGCCGCCGTTGATGCTCGCGGCGTGCATGCCGGACTCGATGCCGAGCCCGCCCGCCTCCGCGCCGACCAGCCGCACGCCGGGATCGTCAAGGAACCCTGCGAACATGCCGATGGCGTTGCTGCCGCCGCCGACGCATGCGACGACCTCATCCGGGAGCCGGCCGCAGCGGTCAAGGCACTGGCGGCGCGTCTCGCGTCCGATGACGGACTGGAAATCCTTCACGATCATGGGATACGGGTACGGGCCGGCGGCCGTGCCGATCAGGTAGAACGTGTCGCCGCTCGTGGCGGTCCACTCGCGGAGGGCGGCGTTCATGGCGTCCTTGAGCGTGCGCGAACCTTCCTTGATGGAACGCACCTTCGCGCCGAGCGCGTGCATGCGGTCCACGTTCGGGGCCTGGCGCGCCACGTCGACTTCGCCCATGAAGACTTCGCACTCCATGCCGAAGAGCGCGGCGACCGTGGCGGTGGCGACGCCATGCATCCCCGCGCCGGTTTCCGCGATGAGGCGTTTCTTGCCCATTCGGCGGGCGAGCAGGGCCTGGCCGATCGTGTTGTTGACCTTATGCGCGCCGGTATGGTTCAGGTCCTCGCGCTTGAGGTAGATCCGGGCGCCGCCGCAATGCTCCGTGAGGCGTTTTGCGAAATACAGCGGCGACTCCCGCCCCACGTAATTTTCGAGCAGGTCGTCGAGCTCCGCCTGAAACGAGGCGTCCCGTTTCGCGTCGAAATAGGCTTTCTCCAGCTCCCGGAGCGCCCCGGTCAGGGTCTCGGCGACGTACCGGCCGCCGTAAATGCCGTAATGCGTGTTCATGAATGGATCCTTTCTGCAAGTATTTGAATGAGATTGCGGTCTTTGACGCCGGGCGCGGACTCCACGCCGCTCGAGACGTCGATCCCGGCGGGGCGGACCTGTTCGGCCGCCGCACGCACGTTGTCGGGCGTGATCCCGCCGCCCAGGAAGACCGGGCGGACGGACGCGAGGCGGGCGGCGAGGTCCCAGCGGCACGGACGACCCGTGCCGCCGCCGGAATCCGCCACGACCATCGCGCAGGGGAACGTCTCCGCCTCGGCAAGCACGGCGTCCGAGTTCAGGTTGAACGCCTTCCACACCTGCGCCCCGCCCACGGCGCGCGCATAGTCCTCCGACTCGCAGCCGTGCAGCTGGACGGCGTCCGGGCGGAACTCCGCGATCAGAGCATTGAGTTCGTCCAGAGGCATATCGCGTACAACGAAGACTTTTTTGCAACGGCAGGCCGTCATGAGGGACGGGATCTTCGCGCGCGGGACGAAACGGGGCGTGCCGGGCACTAAAATCATGCCCGTGTAATCGGCTCCGGCCTGTTCCGCGGCAGCCATGTCCTCCGCCCGCGTGATCCCGCACAGTTTCAGGAGCATTGCAGCAGCTCCTTCAGTTTCGCGCCGGGGTCGGCGGCGCGCATCAGGGTCTCGCCGATCAGAAACCCCGACGCGCCCGCGGTCCGGAGCATCGCGATGTCTTCGCAGGTGCGGACGGCGCTTTCCGCGACGACGGGCTTCCCGCAGGACTTGAGCGTGGCAATCAGCTCCGCGGAACGTTCCAGCGAGGTCGAAAATGTTTTCAGGTCGCGCGCGTTCACGCCGATCAGGTCGGCGGACGACGCGAGTTCCAGTTCGGATTCCGTATGGGCCTCGCCGAGCACGGCCAGGCCGCACCGGTGCGCGAAGTCCAGCAGGCGCGTGAACTCGTCGGCGTCCAGCATGGCGGCGATCAGCAGCACGGCGGACGCGCCGTACGCCTTCGCCTCGAGGATCTGGTACGGGTCGAAGATGAAATCCTTCCGCAGCAGCGGGATGGAGACCGTTTCCGAGGCAAGCCTCAAGTTCTGCAAACCGCCTTTGAAGTAAAACGGCTCGGTCAGCACGGACAGCGCCGCGGCACCGGCCTCCTTCAGCGAGGCCGCCAGCACGGGCACATCAAGCGGTTCCCGGATCGTGCCCTTCGACGGCGACGCCTGTTTGAGCTCGGCGATCACATGGACGCCCGGCCCGCGGAATGCCGCGACGAAATCCGCACGTTCCGGCGCGGCCGCCGCCCTTGCGGCGAGTTCATCGAACGGCGCGATGCGTTTCTTCTCTTCCAGCGCCGTACGGTTCTTCGCCACGATTTCGTTCAGGATGCTGTTCACGCGCTGATCCTCCGGAGTTTGTCCATCGCCGCGCCGGAGTCGATGGAGCGTTCGGCGAGCGGGATGCATGACTTGATCGAATCGCCCAGCCCGGCGGCGCGGATGATGGCGGCGGCGTTCAGCAGCACGGCCCCGCGCTTCGCGGTACGGTCGCGCCCGGAGAGGATGTCCAGCAGAATGCGGCTGTTTTCGGTCTTGTCGCCGCCCGCGAGGGTACCCTCGCGCAGAGCCGGGTCGCCCAGCAGCTCGCAGGGGTCGATGACGAATTCGCGGATCCCGTCCGGCGACAACGCGGCGGCACGGGTGGGCGCAAGGCTGGAGATCTCGTCGAGGCCGTCTTCGCTGTGCACCACGAAACCGTTCCGCACGCCCAGGTTCCGCAGGACTTCCGCGAACGGCGCGACGAGGCGTTCGTGGTAGACGCCGACCACCATGTACACGGCGTGCGCCGGGTTCGCCAGCGGGCCGACGAGGTTGAAGATCGTACGGATGCCGAGGTCGCGGCGCAGTGGCGCGACCTTCGCCATCAAGGGATGCAGGTTCCGTGCGAAAAGAAACGCGATGCCGTTGTCGCGGATCGACGCCGCCAGCGCAGCAGGATCGCCGTCCAGCTTCACGCCGAGCTCCTCCAGCACGTCGGCCGCGCCGCACTTGCCGGAGACCGCGCGGTTGCCGTGCTTCGCCATGCGAACGCCCGCGCCCGCCGCCACCAGGGATGCGGCGGTCGAGATATTGAAGGAGCGTCCGCCGTCGCCGCCGGTGCCCACGATGTCCGCGCATTCGCCCGCGTCCACGCAGATCATGCGGTCGCGCAGGAATCCTGCGGCCCCGGTCATTTCGGACACGCTTTCGCCGCGCATGGAGAGCGCGGAGAGCAGCCCGGCGGCAGCGGCCGGGTTTTCTCCCGCGGCGATGGCTTCGACCATCCCGGCGCTTTCGGTTTCGGTCAGCACGCCGCCCGCGATGACTTTTTTCAGTGCTTCGTTTAGCATAAGATCCCCGCCTCTCTCAGAAAGTTCCTGATCTGTTTCAACCCGAATTCGCTCAGGATGGATTCCGGGTGGTACTGGATGCCCTCGATCGGCGCGCCGCCTTCCGGGATGACGCGGACGCCCATGATCTCGCCGTCGTCCGTCTTCGCGGTCACGGCCATGTTCTCCGGGATGCTCGAGGCCTGGAGCGCCAGCGAATGGTACCGCACGGCGAGGAACCCCTGCGGGATCCCGACGAAAAGCCCTTTGCCGTCGTGGCGGATGGCCGAGGTCTTGCCGTGCATGATGGACTTCGCATGGACGACCTCCGCGCCGAAATGCGCGCCGATCGCCTGGTGCCCCAGGCACACGCCCAGCATCGGGATCTTTCCCGCGGCCGCGCCGATCAGGTCCATCATGCACCCGGCGCTCTGCGGACGGCCGGGGCCGGGCGACAGCACGATCGCCTGCGGATTCATCTCCAGCACCTCGGCGGGCGTGACGTCACGGTTGCGTTTCACGACCATCTCATAACCCGTCTTGGCGAGCATGTGGACCAGGTTGTACGTAAACGAATCATAATTGTCAAGTACGAAGATCATTTGAGGCCTTTCTCCGCGAATTCCACGGCTTTGAAGAGCGCACGCGCCTTGTTCAGGGTTTCCTGGTATTCCGTTTCCGGCACGGAGTCCGCCACGATGCCGCATCCGGCCTGCACTTTGAGCCGGTGGCCGGACACCTCGATCGTGCGGATCGTGATCGCCAGGTCCATATTTCCGTCGTAGCTGAAGTACCCGATGGCACCGCCGTAGAACCCGCGCGGGCCGGGCTCGAGCTCGTGAATGATCTCCATGGCGCGGATCTTCGGGGCGCCGCTGAGCGTACCGGCGGGGAACGCGGTCGAGACCAGGTCGAACGCGTCGCAGTCGTCGCGGAGCTGCCCCTCCACGCTGCTCACCAGATGCATCACGTGCGAATAGCGTTCCACGTGCATGAAGTCGGAGACCAGGACGCTCCCCGGCTTCGCCGTTCGCCCGATGTCGTTGCGGCCGAGGTCGACCAGCATCAGATGCTCCGCGCGTTCCTTCTCGTCGGCGAGGAGCGAACGCTCCAGAGAGGCATCCTTTTCCGCGGTGGCGCCGCGCGGCCGCGTACCGGCGATCGGGCGCACCAGCGAGACGCCGTTTTCGAGCCGCACCAGCGTTTCGGGCGAGGAACCGATCAGGATGTCGCCGCCGAGCTTCAGGTAGAACATGTACGGCGACGGATTGATCAGGCGCAGGGCGCGGTAGATGCTGAACGGCGGGATGTCGGATTCCGCCGAGAACGCCTGCGACGGCACGACCTGGATCACGTCGCCCTCGACGATGTGGCGCTTCGAGGCTTCGACGATCTTCAGGAACGCGTCGTGCGTCATTTCCGGCTTCAGCTCCACATGCGCCCCGGACGCGGATTCCGTCCGCGAGGGCATCCGGCGGCAGATCTTTTCGATGATCGCGCCGACCCGGTGCATCGCGCTCGCGTAGGCCTCGTCCGCGGTTTCGAAATGGTCCGTCTGCACATTCACCACCACCTTGATCGTGTGGCGCTTGTTGTCGAACGCGATGATCTCGTTCGTGAGCATGAACGCGCATACGGGGCCGCGGCTGCCGCCCTTCGGCGCGGGCAGTTCCTCGAAAAGCCCCGCCGCCTCGTAGTCCAGACGTCCGATCGCGCCGCCCGGCATGGGCGGGAGTTCGGGATCGTGCGCCACTTTCTTCCCGCCGATGATGCCGCGGAGGGCGTTCAGCGGATTGTCCTCGAACGGCAACGCGCGGCGTTCGCCGTGCATTTCCAGGTACGGCACGCCGTCCACGACCGTGAACAGCCCGTACGGGTTCACGCCGAGGAACGAATACCGCCCCAGGTTCTCGCCGCCCTCCACGCTTTCCAGCAGCGCGATGCAGTCGTCCTGGATGAACCGTTCCAGCACGGATACCGGCGTATCCATGTCGCCCGGGATCTCGCGGCACACCGGCACGACTTCGCCGGTCTCCGCCATCGCCCGGAATTGCTCCAGAGTCGTTTCTTTCATTTTGTTCTCCTGTGTTTGGTTTGTTATGTGTTATGTGTTTTGGTTTACAAAGTTTGGATGCCGCTTTCGGCGCTTGTCCGGATGAAGTGAAAAAAAGCACCCGGCTTGTTCAGGTCCGGATGCGGTCTCAAGAAAAAAGGCGGGTCAATCCGTTGATTGATCCGCCATGCGATTCATTTTTCAGAGGATACGAACAATCCAGCCCTGGCGGAAATTACCACCAGCGCCACCAGCAGGAGTTGAAGGATTTGTTCGCGTAGATTTTCATAATGTCTTTACTATACATCCATTTTTCGCAAAAATCAACCGGCTTTCTCATCTTTTTTTGTTTTTTCTTGAATCCGCTGCATCCGGCTGTGTCGAAGCCGCATACCTTTTTCGAACCTTTTTTCGAAAACGTTTTCGAATACCTTATATATTCACGCACGCGAGGCAGCGGGATCTTTTGTTTTTTTCCCGGAATCCGCACAATAAACGAACGCGGGAAGCGTTAATTGATTTGGAAACAGACAAAACAAAACCTCTGAAACTCAGGAGACACTGTCATGAAGAACTCAAACATTATCAATACGCAGAAAACCGCCCCGAAACTGACTTTCACGACCGTCATCGTCATGGTCCTCGCCATGCTCCCGGTCCTGCTTTTCGCCATGACCCGGATGATCCCGCCGGTGGACAACACGACCGAAAAAGCCACCGTCAGCGAAGCCGAAACGAAGCGCACCAGCGCCGCGGAACGCCGCGCCCAGCGCGCCGAAACCCGCAAGGCCAAGAAAGCCGAGAAGGCCGCGACGACCTCCGTGCAGCACGGCATGGCTCCCGATCCGGGCATGGCATCCTTCCCGATGCCCCCGATGGAACCTATGGAGTTCAACGGCGGCTTCGGCCCCGGCATGGGCTTTGACAACGGCATGGCAATGGGTCCCGGAATGGGCGGCTTCGGCGGCGGTTTCGGCTCCGGTGCAATGGGCGGCGGCTTCGGCCCCGGAATGGGCGGCAATTTCGGAATGTTCTGATCCCCCCTTCCCGAACGGACAAAAGATCAAGACCGGTTTCCTCGCGGAGCCGGTCTTTTTTCTGCCGATGACAAGTGCGGATGCTCCCGGTCATGGGCTGTCGGCTTGCACCCCGCCCCGGCTCTCTGAAGCATGCCGCACATCGGGCAGGACTCCGTCACTCCGAGGAATGCGCCCGCGCCGCTTATTTTGTGCGTGTCTATGTCCGGCGAAGCAAGGCCGCCGGGATAGCCCGACCATCGGCAGACGGTCGGGCACACATCGTATTTCGTTTGAACCGTCCGACAAAAAACCCCGGTCTGCATGGACGCAGGCCGAGGGCGGGAAGGATTGTCTTTTTGATCCGGGGCGGGTTTCAGGCGGCTTTCCGTAAAAACTCTGCCTGATCTCCGCCCGGAGCGATTCGATTACATGTTGACGAAGAACTGGAATCCGGGATAGGCTTCGCCGCCGTGTTCGCAGAGGTCGAGGCCGCGGAGTTCTTCCTCCTCGGAGACGCGGATGCCGGAGATTTTCTTCAGGACGAAGAAGATCGCGAAGGAGGACACGAACGAGACGGCGCCGACGACGGCCGCACCGAGGAGCTGCACCTTGAACGTGTATTCCGGCACGACGGAGAAGATGCCGACCGCGAGCGTGCCCCAAACGCCGTTCACCAGGTGGACGGAGAGCGCGCCGACGGGGTCGTCGAGGTGGAGCCGGTCGAAGAGCACGACCGCGGGCACCACGATGATGCCGGCGATGAGGCCGATGATGACCGCCGAACCGACGCTCACGCAGTCCGCGCCGGCGGTGATGCCGACCAGGCCGGCAAGGCAGCCGTTCATGGTCATGGAGAGGTCGGGATGGTGCAGCATGATCTTGCTCGTCAGCATGCTGGAGACGACTGCCGCGCTGGCGGCGATCATGGTGTTCACGAGCACGAGGCTGACCTTGCTCGGATCGGCGTTCAGGGCGGACGCGCCGTTGAACCCGAACCAGCCGAGCCAGAGCAGGAAGACGCCGATGGTGACGAGCGGCATGTTGTGGCCCATGATGGGCATCACCTTGCCGCCGACGTACTTGCCGATGCGCGGCCCGAGCAGGATCACGCCGGAGAGCGCGGCCCAGCCGCCGACGCTGTGCACGAACGTGGAGCCGGCGAAATCGTGGAAATGAAGGGCATCAAGCCAGCCGCCGCCCCAGCCCCAGGAGCCGACGATCGGGTACACGACCGACACGTAGACCGCCGTGAAGATCAGGTAGCTGGTCAGCTTCACGCGTTCCGCCACCGCGCCGGACACGATGGTCGCGGCGGTCGCGGCGAACATCCCCTGGAAGAAGAAGTCCGTCCAGTAGGTGAACTCGCCGTTGTGGTACAGGATCGGGTCGCCAGCGGGCAGATGCAGGCCGAACCCGGCGAACCCGAACCAGTTGTTCCAGATCCAGTGCACGCCGGGATACATGAGCGCGAATCCGCAGACCGCATAGGACAGGAACCCGATGGCCGGGGTCATGGTGTTCTTGAAGAGGATGTTGTTGCAGTTCTTGGCGCGGGCGAGGCCGGACTCGACGCAGGCGAATCCGAGGTGCATCAGGAAGACCAGCATGCCGCCGGCCATGACCCACAGGTTGTTGACCGCGAACATCGCGAGATCGGCGGTCGAAGGCGCGGACGCTGCCGCGGGTGCAACTGCTTCCGTGGCGACTTCGGCTGCCACGACCGTTTCGGCGATCGCCTGTGCCGCCTGTTCCTCCGCACCGACGCAGATTCCAACGAATACCAGGCTCATCAGAGCCGCTGTCAGGATTTTATTCATGATGAATTTCCTTCTTTCTGTTCTGATGTTGCCGGGTCAGCCGATGGCCTCGTTGCCGCGTTCGCCCGTACGGATGCGGACACATTCCTCAATGGGGAGCACGAAGATCTTGCCGTCGCCGATGTGGCCGGTGCGTGCGCCTTCGCAGATGCCCTCGATCGTGGGCTCCACGAAGTCGTCGTTCACGGCGATCGCCAGGCGGACCTTCTTCAGCAGATTGACTTCCTGAAGGGCGCCGCGCCACATATGCACATAGCCGCGCTGCTGGCCGCAGCCCAGCGCGTTCGTGACGGAGATTTTGAAGATGCTGCGGGCGTAAAGCGCCTGCTTGACGGGATTCAGCCGGTCGGGCTGGATGTACGCGATGATCAGTTTCATTCGGATGTCTCCTTGAGGATTGCGGGCCGTTCCGTTCCATGGAAAACGAACAGCCCCTTTTGAGGTTACGGCGAAGGATGAGCACATCCCGTGCCAACACGGTTTTCAGGCGGAAAAACCGGGTGAAACAGGCCTGAATGTTTTACAAAAAATGAGCAACCCGGCAACAGAATGTAAAACAACTACCCTTTGACAGGAGCTTTTCTGCATCGAAAATGCCGTTCAGGGATTTGACAAAGCATCCGGCAGGCAGTACATTTATTACAGTAGAAACGCACTCAATCCTGAAAAGAAAGAATCGAACCATGGAACTGCAACCCGTCATCCGCCATCATAACGAAATCACCGTCATCGGCTACTCCATCGTCATCCGGACCGAGGAAGGCCCGGAAAAATGCCCGGAATTCTGGAACGAACAGTACGCGCAGCGTTTTGCGCGCCTGTTTCAGACCATGAAGCCGGAGACGCCGGAGGAGCGGGCCGTCTGGGACAACAAGATCGGCCAGTACGCCGTCTGCCGCTGCCTGGAAAGCGAGGGGCAGGACGGGTTCGAGTACATGATCTGCGGCGAGTATCAGGGCGGCGCCGTCCCGGAGGGCATGAAGCTCCTGACCCTCCCCGAATCCGACTGGATGAAGTTCCGCTGCAAAGGCGCCCTGCCGAAATCGCTTCAGGACCTTTACGACGCCGCCTACGGCTGGCTGAACGACCACCCGGAGTATCAGGGGGCCGGCATCGACATCGAGAGCTACACCCCCGGAAATCCCGCCGCCCCGGACTATGAATGCGCCCTCATCATCCTCGTAAAAAAGGCCGGGGATCATTCGGGGTGAAGAAGCCAGTGAGGTTCTGTCCTCTTGAAGAATGTCTTTTTTCGTGCTTTCCGGTCGTATCCTTTTTTATCCCGCTGCCGTTTTATGCTGACATATGTATTATTCCAGTCTTTTTTATTTGTTTTTTTTCACCTGAAACGGATTGATATCCGCAAAACCCGCGTTATATTGAACGAAGCAAGACAATCCGCATGGGATGCGTAAAAAAAACATAAAGGAGAAACCAATGCCCCGTACCCCCCGAAACAGAAGAGCAACGCAGGTTTGCACCCCTGACAATGTCAATCAAAGAGTGAATGCCCTCCTTCATCTTGTCGATGCGGATTTGCAAACAGAAAACCAGAAAAAAAGACATAAGCTTCTGAATGGAATCGCGATGTACCTGACAATTCGGGATATGTATTCCGAAAACAGGCTGGATGATGAATTCTGGTCTGTGTTTGAAACGTTTTACATGATGATCCCGTATGAGCGCCCGGTCAACATGGATCATTTCAAAGCATTGATCCGCTCCCGTACCGTCGTGCCGATTCAAGACGCCCTGGTGGATACGATCAATACCGATCTTCCTTTCCATGAACGAAAAGCAAATCTGTCTTTTGTATCGAAAGCACTGCATACGATAGACAATGATTATCCTATCTTCGACCGCAAAGTAAAAGATTTTTTCAATCTTCCGTGGTATTCGGGACAGGATGTTTTCGAACGTATCGAAAAAGCCGTGGAGAGATATGACCGTCTTCGGCAGTTCTATCACAACCGGAATCGAAACGGGCTCGACCGGCTCCTTGAAGAGTATACGAGGCTGCTTGGCGCTCATATGACTCCTGATGACCTTCAATTCCATGATCGCCAGTTTGCACGGAATGACGCAATGCGGATTTCCGATGTGAAAAAAATCGATTTTATGATCTGGAAATACTGGGCGGCATAAATTCGCGAAAGTCCGGTTCGGGAAATGCTTTTTTGAAAAAGCCAAAGCCCGCGACTTCCCCCCTGCGATCATTCCTATTGATTCAACCGTTAACTCCCGGATGGACCGCGGTTCGGCTCAGGACTCTTTCTTGAGGCCGAGGCGGTTTGTGCAGTTGTTCAGCGTTCGGGAGCGGGGAGGGCGGAGAGGAAGTCTTTGACGAGCTTGCCGCAGGCATCGGGCTTCTGTTCGTAGATCGCATGGATGCCGGGCAGGAGGACGATCCGGCAGTTTCCCATCTTGTCGGCATACGGCGAAAGAATCGTTTGGCGCAGCTCCGCCATCCGGTTCAGTATCTTTTCCGACGTTTCGACATCGTAATCCGTGCGCAGCAATGGCTGGTCAACGTGGTTTTTTGCGATTTGCCGGTTCAACCACTGATTCCTTTCGATCAGGTCTTCCTTCGTCTGCGCGCCCCAGCTCGAACAGATGTACAGTTTCGGAATATCGTTTGCGATGATGCCGGACCAGGCGATCCGGGCATTCTGCCGGCGCAGGCCGCTTTCGGAGACCGGCGCGACGGAGTCCTGCGTCATCAGATCGAGCACGTCGCCGAGCACCTGTTCCTCCTCGGAAAAGGGATCGGGATACAGGTAGTGCTCATTTCTCAGGACATAACGTGAAATGCCGATTTTTGCGAGAAACGCCAGCGCGCGGTCTTCGAACGTCACGGCGGAATCCGGCTCGTCATCGTAGGTGGTTTCGCTCAGTTGCGTCCCGTCGAGGAAAACGGCCGCTTCGATCTCGTCGGGATATTTGCCTGCCCACCAGGAAGCATACATGCCGCCGATGGAATGCGCCAGCAGAACGTACGGCGGTTCGACGCCCGCATTCTTCAGCGCGGCGCGGTAATCTTCGACGATATTTTCGAGCGTCATTTCGCGGTTGGTGTCGTCGCTCAAGCCGTATCCCGCGCGGTCGACGAAAACGACGGTGTTGTCGCGTTCCAGGTGCGCCGTCATCCGCCTCGCGACGACCGGGAAATCGCCCATGCCGATCCCGGCCAGCGCAACGATGGTATATCCGCCCTCTTCGTTTCCGAACTTGGCCACGTTCAGAGAGTGATTGCCGACGGATACCGGGTTATAATACCCTTTTTCCTTCAGAAGATCCAGTTCCCGACCGGTTTTTACACGATGACAAATCCATGTCCCGAGAACAAACAGGAGCAGGAGGGCGACCGGGAGCAGAAGAATCCGAATGACGATCCTGCTGACTTTTTTCCGGTTCATGAACGGGACGTATGAGAGGCGCGCTTCAGGACTCTTTTTTGAGGCCGAGGCGGTTCATGCGGTAGTTCATCATGCGCGGGGAGAGCCCGAGCTTGCGGCCGGCGGCGGAGAGGTTGCCGTCGTTCTTGCGGATGGCTTCCTGGAGGATTTCGCGTTCGTAGTTCGCCAGCAGGACTTCGAGCGTGGAGGAATCGTCTCCGAGCGTGAGTCCGCCCGGCGTGCCGGCGGAGGTCCGCACGGCCTGGAGCGAAGGCGGGAGGTTGTGCCCGTGGACGCAGTCGTCAGAGGCGGTGAGGACGGCGCGCTCCATGCAGTTTTCGAGCTCGCGGACGTTTCCGGGCCAGCTGTAGTTCATCAGCAGGTGGATGGCGCCGGGCGAGAGCTTGCGGATCGCCTTGTTGTACTTCAGGTTCAGGTTTTCGATGAAATACTCGGCGAGCAGGATGATGTCGCTCTTGCGCTGGGCGAGGCTCGGCATCATGATGGGGAAGATGTTCAGGCGGTAGTACAGGTCCTCGCGGAAGAGCTTCTTTTCCATCAGCTCCTCGAGGTTGCGGCTGGTGGCGGCGAGGAAGCGCACGTTGGAATGCAGTTCCTCGTTGCTGCCGACGCGCGAGAAGGTGCGTTCCTGCAGGAACCGCAGGAGCTTGACCTGGGTCTGCATGGTCAGGTCGCCGATCTCGTCGAGGAAGAGTGTGCCGCCGTCGGCGGCCTCCGCGCGTCCGATGCGGCGGCTGACCGCGCCCGTGAACGCGCCCTTCTCATGGCCGAAGAGCTCGCTTTCGACGAGGTTTTCAGGGAGCGCGGCGCAGTTCAGGGTGATGAACGGCTTGTCCTTGCGCGCGGAAAGTTCCACGATGGCACGGGCGAGAAGCTCCTTGCCGGTGCCGCTGGCGCCGCGGATGAGGACGGTGGCGTCGGACGGGGCGACCTGGCGGAGCTGTTCGTAGACGAGCTGCATCTCGCGGCAGTTGCCGATCATCCTGCCGGGCGCCTTCTGGAGCATGCTGCGGAGCTTGCGGTTCTCCTCCAGCAGGGATTCGCGTTCGTCGTGGATCTCCACGCAGGCTGCCGCGGCGTCGGCGGTGATGTTCGCGATGATCTCAAGGAACGCGACGTCGCTGTCGAGGTCGGTGTCCGGCAGGACGGGGCGGTCGATGGAGAGCGTGCCGATCACGTGTTCGTGGTGGATCAGCGGGACGCAGATGAACGCAACCTGATCGGTGTAATGCCGCGCGCCCGTGCGGTTCAGGAAACGGCTGTCGCTCCTGAGGTCCGGGATCACATGGCTGACTCCGGTCTCGGCGACGTGTCCGGTGATGCCCTCGCCGATGCGGTAATGCCCGAGCTTCTTCTCGGTTTCGGCGAGTCCGCACGAGACCTCGATCCGCAGGGTATCGCCGTACAGAAGGGCGAAGGTGCCCCGGATCATGCCCATGTCGCTTTCGAGGATGGACAGGACGCTTTCGAGGAGCGCCTGCACGTCGCGTTCACGGGTGATGACCGAGCTGACCTTCTGGATGACGAGGAGTTGCGGATCGACGATATGATTCATGATATAATAATATACATCTTTGGTCGTGTTTTATCAAGTGGAATCATGTCAAATCGTGAATGATTTCGCGGACGGTCTTTTTCGCGTCGGCCATCGCGCGGACGACGAGCGAGGCTCCGGTGAAGCAGTCGCCCACGGTGTACACATGGTGTTCCGGGTCGGGAATGAGGCCGTTGCGGGGCGTCATTTTGAGGTGGAGATCGGCGGCGGGGCCTTCGGGATCGGCTCCGGTAAAGCCCATGGCAAGGAGAATCAGGTCGGCTTCGATGACGCGCGTGGAGTTTTCGACGGGGACGGGCTTCAGCGGCTTGCCCTCGGGAGTGGTCTCCCACTTCACGGAATGCACCTCGACTCCGGTCAGGACGCCGTTTTCGCCGAGGAACCGGTCGCTCGCCACATTCCATTCGCGTTCGCAGCCCTCCTTATGGCTGGAGCTGGTGCGGAGCATCCACGGCCAGGCGGGCCACGGAGTGGACGCGGAACGGGTCTCGGGCGGCATCGGCATGATCTCGACCTGTTTCACGCTGGCCGCGCCCTGGCGGATCGCGGTCCCGGCGCAGTCGCTGCCGGTGTCGCCGCCGCCGATGATGAGCACGCGCTTGCCCGTGGCTGTGACGGGGAGCGTGCGGAGTTCGCCGCCGTTCACGCGGTTCTGTCCCTGCAGGAACTCCAGCGCGAAGTGGACGCCGTCCAGGTCGCGGCCGGAGATCTTCAGGTCGCGGGCGCAGGGGGTCCCGGTCGCGAGCACGACCGCATCGTAATTCCGCAGGAGGTACTGCCCGGCGACGTCGCAGCCGATGCGGCAGTCGGTCAGGAATTCGATCCCGGCCTGGCGCATGAGGGAGATGCGGCGGTCGATGACGGACTTGTCGAGCTTGAAATCGGGGATACCGTAGCGGAGCAATCCGCCGGGCTTGTGGTTCGCCTCGAAGACCTTGACGGTGAATCCGGCACGGTTCAGCGCCTCGGCGATGTACAGGCCGGACGGGCCGCTGCCGACGACGGCGACGGTCTTGCCGTTGCGGACCGCCGGGACCACCGGCTTCACCCAGCCGTTTTCGAACGCGGTCTCGACGATGACTTTCTCGCACTGGCGCACCATGACGGGCTCGTCATTGACACCGTTGCAGCAGGCGCCCTCGCACAGGGCGGGGCAGATGCGGCAGGTGAATTCGGGGAAGAAACTCGTTTCGGAGAGAATGCGCCACGCGGTGAGCCAGTCGCCGCACGCGGCGGCGCTGTTGAAGTCGGGGATAACGTTTCCGAGCGGGCAGCCCGCGCCGTGGCAGAACGGCACGCCGCAGTTGTGGCAGCGGAGCATCTGTTCGTGGACCTGCTCGGGTGTGAGGCGGATTTCGACTTCCTTGAAATCGCGGACGCGTTCCTCCGCGGGGCGGTAGATATCGTGAATGCGGTCGATCATGGTCTGGTGACTCCTTTCTCAGCGGGCGGCGCGTGCGAGCGCGCTGCGGTATTCGACGGGGAAGATACGGACGAATTTCGGGCGGTACTGCTCCCAGTCGGAGAGCATCCGTGCGGCCTTTTTGCTGCCGGTCTCGTGGAAATACTCCTCCAGCAGGGACTTCAGCTCGTGTTCGGCTTCGGTGCCGGATTCGATACTTTCCAGGTCGATGCCGTCCGTGCTGCAGCTGAGGTCGAAATGGCCCTTTTCGTCGTAGATGTATGCCAGTCCGCCGGTCATGCCGGCGGCGAAGTTCACGCCCACATGTCCGAGCACGACCACGCGGCCGCCGGTCATGTATTCGCATCCGTGGTCGCCCACGCCCTCGGCGACGAGCGTCATGCCGCTGTTGCGGATGGCGAAGCGCTCGCCCGCGATGCCGTAGAGGAAGATCTTTCCGGAGGTACCGCCGTATCCGATCACGTTTCCGGCGATCACATTGTTTTCGGCGGCATAACCCGCGTTTTCGGGCGGACGGATCACGATCTTGCCGCCGGAGAGGCCCTTGCCGACGAAGTCGTTGGCTTCGCCATCCAGCCGGAGCGTGACGCCCTTCGGCAGGAAAGCGCCAAAACTCTGCCCGGCGACTCCGGAGAGGTTGACCTGGACCGTATCCTCGGGGAGCTTGTCCTCGCCAAATTTCTCCGCCACGATCCCGGCGAGCTCGGCGCCCGCGGTGCGGTCGGAGTTCGTGATGACGGCGGAGATGCTTTCCGGCTTGCCGTTCAGCTTCAGCTTCGGCAGGATGGCGCGGCGGTCGAAATTCACGAGTTCGTACGGGGCCTCGTTCGGATCGAAATGCACCGCGCCGCCCGTGGCCTGTTCGAAGATCCTGCTGAAATCCAGCCGGATGGTCTTGTAGAAGTCGATGGCGTGGTTCGTCTCAAGCAGGTCGGACCGCCCGCACGCCTCGTCCAGCGAATGCAGCCCGAGCGAGGCGAGGTATTCGCGGACCTCCTGTGCGATGAACCGCAGGAAGTTGATGATGTATTCCGGCTTGCCGGCGAAACGCTTGCGGAGCTCGGGGTCCTGCGTGGCCACGCCCATCGGGCAGGTATTGCTGTGGCACTGGCGCATCATCACGCAGCCGATGCAGACGAGGATAGTGGTGGCGAACCCGAATTCCTCCGCGCCGAGCAGCGCGGCGATGACTACGTCGCGCCCGGTCTTCAGCTGTCCGTCCACCTGGAGCTTGATCTTGCCGCGCAGGCCGTTCAGCACGAGCGTCTGCTGGGCTTCTGCCACGCCGAGTTCCCACGGGAGTCCGGCGTGCTTGATGCTGGTGAGCGGGGACGCGCCCGTGCCGCCGTCATGGCCGGAGATCAGCACCACGTCGGCGTGCGCCTTTGCGACGCCCGCGGCGACCGTGCCGACGCCGAGCTCGGAGACGAGCTTCACGGAGATACGCGCCTTCGGGTTGGCGTTCCGCAGGTCGTAAATCAGCTGCGCCAGGTCCTCGATGGAGTAGATGTCGTGGTGCGGCGGCGGGGAGATGAGCGTGACGCCGGGCATGGCGTGGCGGATCTTCGCGACGAATTCATTAACCTTGTGGCCCGGCAGCTGGCCGCCCTCGCCGGGCTTCGCCCCCTGTGCCATCTTGATCTGGATGTCGCGGGCGTTGCGGAGGTAGGAGATCGTGACGCCGAACCGTCCGCTGGCGACCTGCTTGATGGCGGAATTGAACTCCGTGCCGAAGCGTTCGGCGTTCTCGCCGCCCTCGCCGCTGTTGCTCATGGCACCGCAGGCGTTCATGGCTTTGGCGATGGTCTCATGCGCCTCCGGACTGAGGGAGCCGAGGCTCATCGCGCCGGAGACGAATTTCTTCAGGATGCTCTCGACGCTTTCGACCTCGTTGACGGAGATCGCACGCGTCTTTTTGAATTTAAAAAGCCCGCGCAGGGTGCACAGGCGATGCGCCTGATCGTCGATCAGGCGGCTGTATTCTTTGAACTTGTCGTAATCGCCGGTCTGCACCGCCTGCCGGAACGTGCTCAACGACGCAGGCGTCCACAGGTGCGCCTCGCCGTCCTGACGGTAACGGTACTGACCGCCGCCGGGAAGCAGGGGGGATTCGGCGCAGCTGGCGGCCATGGCGCGCAGCACGGCTTCATGGGCGATCTCCGCCAGGCCGATGCCGCCGACCCGGCTGGCCGTGCCGGGGAGGAATTCGCGCAGAAAATCCTGGTTCAGGCCGACCGCCTCGAACGCCTGCGCGGAACGGTAGCTCCTGAGCGTGGAGATGCCGAGCTTGGACATGATCTTCAGGAGGCCCTTGTCGACCGCCTGGATGTAGTTGCTCGCGGCCGTCACGGGGTCGAGATTGATCGCGCCGGAGTTCGCCAGCGCGGACACCGTGGCGAGCGCCAGGTACGGATTGATCGCCGTCGCACCGTAGCCCAGCAGAAGCGCGAAGTGCATCACCTCGCGCACCTCGCCGGACTGCACGATCAGGCCGGTTTCCGGACGGAGCCCGGCATCAACCAGCGCGCGGTTCACGGCGGAACACGACAGCAGGCTCGGAATTGCCGCCTGCCCCTGCGGCAGATCGCGGTCGGACAGGATCAGAATGTGTTCGCCTGCCTTCGCCGCCGCGACGGCCTCATCCGCGAGGGACTTCAGCGCGTCACGCAGGGCGGCTTCCCCGCCCTTCGCGGAGAACCCGCAGTTCAGGATGCGCGAATGGTATCCCTGCACGCCGAAATTCTGAAGCTGGCGGAGTTCGTCGTCGGTCAGGACGGGGCGGCGCAGCTTGATCAGGCGGGCGTGTTCGGGCGTTTCGTCCAGGATGTTGCCCTTGTTGCCGATATAGGTCATCAGGCTCATCACGAGTTCCTCGCGGATCGGGTCGATCGGCGGGTTCGTGACCTGTGCGAACAGCTGCTTGAAATACTGGAAAAGGAGCTGGGGATGCTCGGAAAGGACGGCCAGCGCGGCGTCGTTGCCCATGGATCCGACCGGCTCCTTGCCCAGCTCCGCCATGGGCTTCAGGATCACGTCCATATCCTCTCGGGTGAAGCCGAAGAACCGCTGCTTGCGCGTCAGGTCCTCCTCCGGCCGGGAAGCGGTGATGTCGGTAAAGAGGCCGTGGACGGAGAGACGGTTTTCCTCGACCCAGCGGCGGTACGGCTTGCTGCGCGCCAGACGGTTCTTGACCTCGGAATCCGGCACGATGCGGTGGTTCTCCATGTCCAGCAGGATGATCTCGCCGGGCTTCAGGCGGCCTTTCAGCTCCACGTCCTCGGCGGGGATATCCAGCACGCCGGTCTCGCTCGCGAGCACGAAAAGACCGTCTTTACATTTTGTGTAACGCGCCGGACGCAACCCGTTGCGGTCCAGGATCGCGCCGGCGTTCACGCCGTCGGAGAACGCGATGGCCGCGGGTCCATCCCACGGCTCCATGAGCGCGGAGTGGTATTCGAAGAACCCGCGCACGTCGCGCCCCATATAATATTTCGCGCCCCACGCCTGCGGGATCAGCATCAGCATGGCGTGTTCCGGGGAACGCCCCGCGGCGACGAGCAGTTCGAACATGTTGTCGAGCGAAGCGGAATCGCTCTGCCCCGGTTCGATCAGCGGGAGCAGTTTGGCGAGGTCGTCACCGAACAGCGGGCTTTTCAGGAGGCGTTCGCGCGCCCGCATGGCGTTCAGGTTGCCGCGCAGGGTGTTGATCTCGCCGTTGTGCGCCAGGTAGCGGAAGGGATGCGCCAGCTGCCACGTCGGGAACGTGTTCGTGCTGTAACGCTGGTGGACGATCGCCAGGCGCGACCGGAAAAGCTCGTTGTCCAGGTCGGGGTAGAACTGTTCCAGCTGGGTCGCCAGCAGAAGTCCCTTGTAGACGATGTTCCGGGACGACATGCTGCAGATGTAAAGGTCCAGTTTCCGCTTCTCGATCAGGCGGCGCATCACGAAGAGCTTGCGCTCGAACGCCGCATTGTCCTCGAAATTCCGCCCGTCGATGAAGAGCTGGCGGATCACCGGCATGTTCTTGCGGGCGGTGCGGCCGATCTTCTCCGGCACGACCGGGACTTCGCGCCAGCCCAGGACACCGCCGCCTTCCTCGCGGATGACCTGTTCGATGTCCTGCTCCGCGCCGAGTCCGCCGAAGATCATCGCCACGGCGTATTTGCCGGCTTCCGGCAGCTTCACGCCCGCATTCGCGCGGAAAAAATCATCGGGCATGGAGAGCAGAAGCCCGGCGCCGTCGCCGGTCTCGGGGTCGCTCCCGGCTGCGCCGCGGTGCATCAGGCGGCACAGGATCGTGATGCCCTTTGTTACGATATCGTGGGAAGCGCGTCCGTTCAGGTCGGCTACCATGCCGACGCCGCACGCGTCATGTTCCTGCCGGGGGTCGTAAAGTCCCTGGGGTTGCTGTCGGAAAATTTGCTGTTCCATGTTTTTCGGCCTTTCTTCGTCGAGTTTATTTTGGAATAAGTCTGCCGGAATTAAGCAAATCCCGTGCCAAGGCGGGATTCAGCATAAAAGCCGATTCCGGATTTTACGCATTTTGTAATCATGTAATCCGCGATTTACAAATCATGTAATACCAATCTGTCCATCCCTGTTCAACACCGTTTGGCATGTTTTATGCTGTTCCTTCCCCGGAAAAAAACATCCGAAAAACCACCTTTATTTCCGCATTGAAAGGAATACCGCAATGTCTGATGCGGTCAAACATGAATGCGCAGTCGCGCTGCTCCGGCTTCGCAAACCGCAGGAATACTACTTCAGCAAGTACGGCAGCGCCGACTACGGGTTCAGCAAAATGGCGCTCCTGCTCGAAAAGCAGCATAACCGCGGACAGGACGGCGCCGGGATCGCGTCATTGAACCTTGCGCCGGAACCGGGCCTCCCAGCTTACCGGGTGGAACGGTCCGCCGCCTCGGAGGACCCACTGGCCGACCTGCTCGGCCGGTGCGCCGGCGCGCCGGGGTTCGACGGCGGGCTCCTGCTGGGGCATCTGCGCTATGCGACCTACGGACGGCACGAGGAATCCGCCTGCCATCCGTTCGTGCACGATTCGTGCTGCCTGCGCCGGACGCTGCTCCTGGCCGGCAATTTCAACCTGACCTCGGCGAACGAGCTTTTCGAAAAGTTCCTGAAACTCGGGCACCATCCGAAAAGCCGGGCGGACGGCTACCTGATCCTCCAGATCATCGCGCATTACCTGGAGCAGGACTCCAACCTCCACCCGGGTTCGCCCGCCTGGCCGAAGATCCTCCGGCAGGCGCTGAACGAACTCGACGGTGCATTCACGCTCTGCGGCTTCAACGGCGCGGGCGACGCATTTGTGATCCGGGACCCCCATGCGATTCGTCCCGGATATTTTTATTTCGACGACGAAGTGTTCACGGCGGCCAGCGAACGCCCCGCGATCCAGGCGGCGTTCGACTGTGCCACGTCCGAAGTCATGGAGATCCCCCCGGGCAAGGCGGTGATCGCGCGTGCGGACGGGGCCGTGGAGATCCTCGACTGCCTGGAGCCGGCGGAACGCCGCAGCTGCGTCTTCGAACGCATCTATTTCTCGCGCCCGAACGACGCGGACATCCACCGCGAACGCAAACGCCTTGGCAAATCGCTGATCCCGGCGGTGCTCCAGGCGGCAGACAACGATTTCGAAGGGACGTTCTTCAGCTACATCCCGAACTCCGCACGCGTCAGCTTCCACGGCATGCTCGAAACCCTCTTCTCGATCGCCGCGCACCAGGACCGGAACGTGCGGTTCGGCGAGATCGCGATCAAGGACGCGAAATTCCGCACGTTCATCGCAGACGCCGACAGCCGCCGCGAGCTCTACATGCACGTCTATGACGTCACCTACGGGCTGATCCGGCCGGGCGTCGACACGCTCGTGGTGCTGGACGACTCCATCGTCCGCGGCAACACCATGCGGAACGCGATCCTGCCGATCCTCGACCGACTCGGGCCGAAACGCATCATCGTGGCGAGCTCCGCGCCCCCCGTCAAATACCCGGACTGCTACGGCATCGACATGGCGTGTGCGGGCGACCTGGCGGCGTTCCAGGCCGCAGTCTCCATCCTGAAGCGCACCGGACGCGAAAACATACTGAACCGCGCATGCGAGGCGGCACGGAAGGCGTTGTCCGGCGCCGCGGCAAACGAAAACCACATGCGGGAGATCTACGATGCCGTCGAAGAAAACGAGCTTCACGAGGAAATCGCACGGCTCCTCACCCCGCCGGGCCTGAAGGCCGAACTCAAAGTCGTCTACCAGACCGTCGAGGCGCTGCATTCCTGCTGCCCCGACTATCCCGGCGACTGGTATTTCACCGGGGACTACCCCACTCCGGGCGGCATCCGCACCGCGAACCGCGCGCTGGTGAACTTCATGGAAAACAATCAGGAAAGAGCATACTGACATGGACGATTTCAAGGAACAGTGGAAACAGCAGCGCGAACGGAAGGCGTTCCTCGCGCTCGCCGACGGCACCGTGTTTCACGGACGCGCGTTCGGCGACCTGCACGACCGCACGGGCGAAGCCGTGTTCAACACCGGCATGACCGGATACCAGGAGATCATCTCCGACCCGTCCTACGCGGGACAGTTCGTGACGCTCACGACCGCGGAGGTCGGCAACTACGGCTGCACGCCGGAGGACATGGAGTCCCGCAGTCTCTTCCTCAACGGCCTCATCGTGCAGGAACTGAACCCGGCCTCGAACTGGCGTTCCCGCGAGGAGCTTTCCGCCGTCATGAAGCGTTACGGCAGACCCGGGCTCGCCGGGGTCGACACGCGCGCGCTGACGCTGCACCTGCGCACTCGCGGCAGCCAGAAAGCCTATCTGCACGTGAGCGAAGAGGCCGTCACGGAGGAGGAGGCCGTACAGCGGGCACAGGAATGGGAAGGACTCGAGGGGCAGGACTACGCCTCGGCCGTGACGACTCCGGTCCCGTACGACTGGAACGACAGCGGACGGTTCCATGTGGTCGTGTACGATTTCGGCGTGAAATACAACATCCTGCGGATGCTCGCCGCGCGCGACATGCGCGTGACGGTCGTCCCGGCCACGACCGCGCCGGACGAGGTGCTGGCCGCGAAACCGGACGGCATATTCCTCTCCAACGGACCCGCCGACCCGTCCGCCGTGACCTACGCGATCGAAAACATCCGCGTCCTGCTGGGGCGCGGCATCCCGATGATGGGCATCTGCCTCGGGCACCAGCTGCTCGGGCTGGCATGCGGCGCGAAGTGCGGCCGGTTGAAATTCGGGCACCACGGCTGCAACCATCCCGTCAAGAACATCCTCACCGGCGAGGTGGCGATCTCCAGCCAGAACCACAATTTCGCGCTGACGGACCTCCCCGCCGAACTCGAACTCACGCACATCAATCTTAACGACAAGACGATAGAAGGGATCCGCCACAGAAGCCTCCCCGCGTTCAGCGTGCAGTACCACCCGGAAGCCGCTCCCGGGCCGCACGACGCCGCCGGGCTCTTCAACGCGTTCCGCAAACTCATGGAGGACAGCAAAGCATGAAAACGAAACACATCTTCATCACGGGCGGAGTCGTCTCCAGCCTCGGCAAGGGCATTACCGGCGCAGCCCTCGCGTTCCTCCTGAAACAGCGCGGTTACCGCGTGGCGATGCAGAAGCTCGACCCCTACCTGAACGTCGACCCCGGCACCATGAGCCCGTACCAGCACGGCGAAGTCTTCGTGACCGACGACGGCGCGGAGACCGACCTCGACCTGGGCCACTATGAACGCATCGCCGGCGTGAACTGCTCCCACGCCAGCAACTACACCTCCGGCCGCATCTACGGCAGCGTGATCGCCCGCGAACGCGCCGGCGGCTACCTCGGCGGCACCGTGCAGGTCGTCCCGCACATCACGGACGAGATCAAGGCCGCAATCCGCTCGCTGGAAAGCGACGACGTGGATATCGCCATCACGGAGATCGGCGGCACCACCGGCGACATCGAGAGCCTGCCGTTCCAGGAAGCCACCCGCCAGTTCAAGCTCGAAGCCCCCGCGGGCGACGCGATCTTCATCCACCTTACGCTCGTGCCGTACATCCGCGCCGCAAAGGAACTGAAAACGAAGCCCAGCCAGCATTCCGTGGCAGCCCTGCGCAGCATCGGCATCGTCCCGGACATCCTCGTCTGCCGTTCGGAGATCCCGATGGAAGAGGACCACCTGAACAAGCTCTCGCTCTTCTGCAACGTGCGGCGCAATTGCGTGATCGAGGAGCTGGACGTGCAGAACTCCATCTACGAAGTGCCTCTGGAGCTGGAACAGCAGGAATTCGACACGCGCGTGCTGGAGCTGCTCCACCTCGACCCGCGCACGATCGACCTGGACAACTACCGCGCCTGGCTCGACGGCGTGCTCCACCCGCAGACTTCCTGCACCATCGCGGTCGTCGGCAAGTACATCCGCCACCAGGACGCGTACAAGAGCATCTACGAATCGCTCAGCCACGCCGGGATCAAGCACTCCTGCAAGGTCGAGGTGCGCAAGATCGAATCCGAGGAATTCATGACCTCCGATCCAGCCGAGCTGCTGAAGGGCGTGGACGGCATCCTCGTGCCAGGCGGATTCGGGACGCGCGGCGTGGACGGCAAGATCAAAGCCATCGAATATGCTCGCACACATGGAATACCGTTCCTCGGCATCTGCCTGGGCATGCAGTGCGCCGTGATCGAATTCGCACGGAACGTGCTCGGACTGACCGATGCAAACAGCTCGGAATTCGACGAACACACGAAGAACCCGGTCATCGACCTGATGGACGAACAGCGCACGATCCACGACAAGGGCGGCACCATGCGCCTCGGCGCCTATGACTGCGAGCTCGTTCCCGGTTCCCTCGCGGAACGTCTCTACGGCGCAAAGCTCATCCGCGAACTGCACCGCCACCGCTTCGAGTTCAATCCGAACTACCTCGACGCCGTGAAGGACGCCGGGCTCCGCATCAGCGGCGTGAACCCGCAGCGCGGGCTCGTGGAGATCGTCGAGATCCCGGACCATCCGTTCTTCATCGGCTGCCAGTTCCATCCCGAATTCAAGTCTCGCCCCATGCACGCGCATCCGCTCTTCGACGGACTCGTGGAAGCGGCGCTGAAAGGTCGTCAAAATGCCGAAACGCACTGACATCCAGAAGATCCTGCTGATCGGATCCGGCCCCATCGTCATCGGTCAGGGCTGCGAATTCGACTACTCCGGCGTGCAGGCGTGCAAGGTGCTGAAGCAGGACGGATTCGAGGTCGTGCTCGTGAACTCCAACCCGGCGACCGTCATGACCGACCCCGAGCTCGCCGACCGAACCTACATCGAACCGCTCACATGCGACATCCTCCATGAGATCATCCGCCGCGAACGCCCCGACGCCATCCTGCCGACGCTCGGCGGCCAGACCGCATTGAACCTCGCCATGGAGCTCAACCAGAACGGCATCCTGAAACGGTACCACGTCGAGCTGATCGGCGCCAACGCCGAAGCCATCAGCCGCGCCGAGGACCGCCAGCTTTTCAAGAAAAACATGCAGGAGATCGGGCTCGACCTGCCGCAATCCGGCTCCGCCCACTCCGAAAGCGAGGCGGAGGCCATCGCACGCACCATCGGCACCTGGCCGCTCATCATCCGTCCCGGGTTCACGCTCGGCGGCACCGGCGGCGGCATCGCGCACGACGAGGACGAATTCCGCGAAATCGTGCGGCGCGGCCTCGAAGCCAGCCTCAACCACGAGGTGCTGATCGAGGAATCCCTGCTCGGCTGGAAGGAATTCGAGATGGAAGTCATGCGCGACAAGAAAGGCTCCAGCGTCATCGTATGCTCCATCGAAAACCTCGACCCGATGGGCGTCCACACCGGCGACTCCATCACCGTCGCCCCCATCCAAACGCTCACCGACCGCGAATACCAGGACATGCGTGACGACTCCCTGCGCGTGCTCGCCGCCATCGGCGTGGAAACCGGCGGTTCGAACGTCCAGTGGGCGGTCAACCCCGAAAACGGACGCCGCATCATCATCGAAATGAACCCCCGCGTGTCGCGTTCGAGCGCGCTCGCATCCAAGGCGACCGGCTTCCCCATCGCGAAGATCGCCGCCAAGCTCGCGGTCGGCTACACGCTGGATGAACTCCGGAACGACATCACGGGCTGCACGCCGAGCTGCTTCGAGCCTGCGCTCGACTACATCGTGACCAAGGTCCCGCGGTTCACGTTCGAGAAATTCCCGGCAGCCGACCCCACGCTCGGCACCCAGATGAAATCCGTCGGCGAGGTCATGGCAATCGGCCGCAATTTCAAGCAAAGTCTCCAGAAGGCGCTGCGCTCCCTCGAAACAGGACGGGCGGGATTCGGCGCGGACGGCA
This sequence comes from Lentisphaeria bacterium, assembly GCA_017541665.1. Lineage (GTDB taxonomy): Bacteria > Verrucomicrobiota > Lentisphaeria > Victivallales > UBA1829 > UBA1732. The sequence goes on from JAFXYP010000085.1 coordinate 40,160, forward strand.
AGGACGCTGCATTCGAATCCGCTTCCGACGAAGTCCTGGAGGAAAAACTCGCGAAACCGAACGCCGAACGCATCTTCTGGCTCCGCGCGGCGTTCAAACGCGGCTGGGACGTCGAAAAAGTCTTCTCCCTCACGCAGATCGACCGGCTCTTCCTGCGCCATCTGCGGGAACTCGCCATGTTCGAGGACGAGATCGCATCCGCCGGATCGCCTGACAGCCTCGCCGCGGATCCCGCGCTCTTCCACCAGGCGAAGGAGTTCGGCTACAGCGACCGCCAGATCGCGTTCCTGCTGCACTCGACCGAACTGGATGTCGCGGCAAAACGCAAAAGCATCGGCCTCGTGCCGGGCTTCGGCGCGGTCGACACCTGCGCCGGCGAATTCGAGGCGATCACGCCGTACTACTACAGCGCCTACACGGATGCCGGCGAACCCGTGCGTCCGAGGGGGGACAAGAAGTCCATCATGGTGCTGGGCGGCGGTCCGAACCGCATCGGACAGGGGATCGAGTTCGACTACTGCTGCTGCCATGCGGCATTCGCGCTGCGCAAGGCGGGATACGAGGTCGTGATGGTGAACTCCAACCCGGAAACCGTCTCCACCGACTACGACACCAGCGACAAGCTCTACTTCGAGCCGCTCACGCTCGAGGACATCATGCATATCTACGAGCGCGAACAGTGTTCCGGCGTGATCGTGCAGTTCGGCGGACAGACGCCGCTGAACCTGGCCCAGGCGCTGAAGGCCGCCGGAGCGAACGTCATCGGCACCAGCCCGGACGACATCGACCTGGCGGAGGACCGCGACTACTTCAAGCAGCTCGCATCGAAGATCGGCATCCTCCAGCCGGAAAGCGGCATCGCGCACTGCGTGGACGAGGCGATCCGCATCGCGGAGGAAATCGGCTATCCCGTGCTCGTGCGGCCGAGCTTCGTGCTCGGCGGGCGCGGCATGGTCATCGTCTACAAGGAAAAATATCTCCGCAAGTTCGTCGAGGAGGCGTCCCGCGTCGCCGAGGGGAAACCCATCCTGATCGACCGGTTCCTGGAGAACGCCATCGAGCTGGACGTGGACTGCATTTCCGACGGCGAAACGACCGTGATCGGCGCCATCCTGGAGCACGTCGAGCCTGCCGGATGCCATTCCGGCGACTCCGCCAGCATCACCCCGCCCATGAGCCTGTCCCCGGAGATCCTGAAACAGATCCACGTCTACGCCCGCGAGTTCGCCGCCGCGCTCCACGTAAACGGTCTGATGAACATGCAGCTGGCGGTCAAGGACGGAAAGATCTACATGATCGAGGTCAATCCGCGCGCCTCCCGCACGATCCCGTTCGTCAGCAAGGCCATCGGCGTGCACCTGGCCGGGCTCGCCGCGCTCTGCATGACCGGGCGCAAGCTCGCCGACCTCGGCTTCACCCGCGAGGTCGCCCTGCCGTACACCGCCGTAAAGGAGGCCGTGTTCCCGTTCGTGAAATTCCCCGGCGTCGACATCGTGCTGACCCCGGAGATGAAGTCCACCGGCGAGGTGATGTGCCTCGACCGCGACTGGGGCATCGCCTACCTGAAAAGCCAGCTCGCCGCCGGGTCGCGCCTGCCGAAACAGGGCAGCGTCTTCCTGTCGGTCCGGGACCAGGACAAGCCGCGCATCGTGGACGTCGCCCGCAAGCTCACCGAGCTCGGGTTCCGCCTCTACGCCACGCTCGGCACCTCCACGCTGCTCTGCAACGAGGGCATCCGCGTGAACGCGCTCTTCCGCATCTCGAAGGGGCGGCCGAACCTGCTCGACCTCATCCACGAGGGCGAGATCCAATGGGTCATCAACACCTCGGAAAACGGCGCGGAAGCCATGGTCGACGAGATCAGGATGCGCTCCAAGTCGATTGCCGCGGGAATCCCGATCACCACGACCATCGCCGGCGCGGAAGCCGCCGTCGACGGGCTCCGCGACCAGCTCGAATTCGGACGTTTCGAGGTCAGCTGCCTCCAGGAATACCACCGCCACATCCACCAGGCGGCGGGCATTTAAAACGTATTGCCGCCGCATATCCGGCGCAGGAGCGGGGAGCTGTAAAAAGCAGCTCCTCGCTCCACTGTTTTTTCTGCAATAGTTTCCGCAATCATTCGAAACGGATTTGACATCCGGTTTCAGGCTGTTATATTAAGGGATATCGTCTTCTGATCACGCCTCAAAAAACGTTCAACACGAACAAAGGAGCAGCATCATGAAACAACAGAAACTCGTGTATGTATCCATGCGTCCCAATGCCTTTGACAAGTCGGTGGAACTCCCGTTGCAGAAGTATTTGGATGAGTGTTGGACTATCGAATCCTATCAGCCTGTTGCGACACACGACTCTTATGCCCATGGTAGTAGCAACGATGTATTTATGAATGTCGTCGTTCTGCTGACGAAAGGGAATTGATCCGAGCCGGCGAAGTCACCGGAAATCGCGAAAAAAACGCAGGACTTTTCACACACCGTCTTGATTTTCCGTCGTACGGGTATTACATTATCACCAAACGCGCGGCAGACCGCCCCGTTTTGAACTCGATCCCTCCGAATACCTGCACGAAATCATGGCAAGAAGCATACAAAAACGGACCAGACCGACGAAGACGCCGTCTCCCGGCGCCGTAAAAAAGGACGTCCATGCGCCCGGATTCGAAAGCACCGAAGACGCGGTCTTCCACCAGCTGTACGACCCGGGCTGCACCCCGCTGACGGACAGCGAGGCGGAATCCGTCTGGAAGGAGATCGACGCCCGGATGCAGGAGATCCGTTCCTGCCTGGCGCAGTTTCTCTTCGTGCTGGAGGGACACGAACACGTCGCGGACCTCTGCAAAACGCCGGAAGACGTAACCTCGTTTTTCGTCGAATCCAAATTGCCGGATGCAGTCCGCGGGAACCTGCCTGCCGCCCCGGGCGTCCTCCTGAAATGGAAAGCCGGGATCGCGGCGTTCCGTGCGGAGCTGGCCGGTTTCTATGAAAGTCCCAAGTTCAGGGAAAAGGCCGCCCGCGAAACGATGTGGGACCGTTCCCGCGAACTCCTCATGCGGTATCCGGTCTCCTCGCTGAAGGTCATGGAGTGGTACCATGTGGCGTCGTCCTGGTGCGCCACGCCGGAATCGCCCGCCATGGACGAGCTTTTCCGCACGAAACTCCTGCCTGACCGGACGCTCTGCCTGTCCGTCTTCCGGACCATGAAGACCGCGTTCGAGCAGATGGAGCAGCTCCGGCAGCGCATCCTGTATTCGCATCTCCGGCTCGTGATCAGCATCGCCCGGCAGTCCTGCAACCAGCCGCAGCAGCTGCTCGACATCGTGCAGGAAGGCAACATCGGGCTCGTGAAGGCGCTCGACCGGTTCGACAGCAACCTCGGGCACAAGTTCTCCACCTATGCGACCTGGTGGGTCCGCCACGAGATCATGCGCGCGCTGGCACGGCAGACCCGCGTGATCCGCATCCCGCAGCACATGCTGGCGACCATTTCGCGCATCAACCGCGCCGAACAGAACTTCGTCAAGCGATTCGGCGTGGAACCGACGGTGGAGGACCTCGCAACCGAGCTCGAAATGCCGAAGGCGCGCATCCATGCCATCCGCCAGATGGCGCGCCAGCAGATCTCGCTCCAGGCGCCGATCCGTTCCGCCTCGCTTTCCGAAGATTCCGAGATCACGCAGGAGGACCGTTTCGGCACGGACTCCGATGACGAGGATTTCAACCCGGAACAGCATCTGGCGTTCCAGTTCCTCCGCGACGTCGTCCACAAGGCCGTCAACGATCTCCCGGAACGCGACCGGAAGTTCATCCGGATGCGGTTCGGGCTGGACGGCTACGAACCGATGACCATCCGGCAGATCGCCGAGGATTTCCACCTGACCCGCGAGCGCATCCGCCAGATCGAGGCCAGCGTGTTCGAAAAACTCCGGCGCAGCAATCCCGAGCTGGCTTCCCACTGGCAGGATTCGCTCTACTGAAGCGCTGTGCACGGCGCCCGACCACGATCTGCGTCCGGACGCCGCCACCGCCCGGATGCCGCATCCCGCCTTCCCCGATGCCCCTCTGTCCGCAGTTTGCCCCGGAAAATAGGAGTTTTTCCGGCAAATGATTTGCATTAATTTAAAGTATGCTGTATATTAATAGGTTTTGTCCAAATACAAGTTGAACCAGCATAGGATCCTGTCCCAGAGATGGATAACTATTCCGATTTATCCGTGGAACGCCTGAAGGGCATTCAGGCCGACCTTGAACGCCAGTATGCCGGATACCAGGCCCGCAGCCTCAAGCTCGACATGTCCCGGGGGAAGCCCTCCGGCAGCCAGCTCGACCTGACCAACGGCATTCTGGACCGCCTCGACGGCTACATGGTCGAAGGCGGCATCGACGCGCGCAACTACGGCTGCCTGGAGGGAATCCACGAGGCCCGCAAGCTCTTCTCCGAACTCCTCGGCATCCCGCGCGACCGACTCATGATCGGCGGGAACTCCAGCCTGAACATGATGTACGACACGATCGTCCGCCACTGGGTCTTCGGCACGCACAGGCACACGCCCTGGGGCCGGCTCCCCGCCGTCAAATTCCTCTGCCCGTGCCCCGGGTACGACCGCCATTTCGCCATCTGCGAGGACCTCGGCATCGAAATGATCCCCGTCCCGATGACCGCCACCGGCCCGGACATGGACATGGTGGAGCGGCTCGCCGGTTCCGATGACGCCGTGAAAGGCATCTGGTGCGTCCCGCTGTACTCCAATCCGCAGGGCGTCTGCTACTCCGACGAGACCGTCGACCGTCTGGCATCCATGCACACCGCGGCGCCCGATTTCCGCATTTTCTGGGACAATGCCTACGGCGTGCACCACATCTACGAGGAGTGCCACCTGAAGGACATCTTCGCGAGCGCCGAAGCCGCCGGCAACCCGGAACGCGTCTACTATTTCTTCTCCACCTCGAAAATCACGTTCCCCGGCGCAGGCGTGGCTCTGCTCGCCACCGGTCCCGGCAACTTCGCCGAGCTCCGGCACCACATGAGCATCCAGACCATCGGCCCGGACAAGCTCAACCAGCTCCGCACCGTGCGCTATCTGAAGAGCGCCGAGGGCGTCCGCGAACATATGCGCGTCCTGGCGCGCGAGCTCCGTCCGAAGTTCGACCTCGTGCTCGACACCCTCGACCGCGAGCTCGGCGGCACCGGCCTCGCATTCTGGATGCGTCCGAAGGGCGGCTACTTTATCGCGCTCGATACCCTGCCCGGCTGCGCCACGGAAGTCATCGCCCTGGCCCGCGACGCCGGCGTGAAGCTGACCGGACCCGGCTCGACCTTCCCGCTGCACCACGACCCGCTCGACCGCAACATCCGCATCGCGCCGTCGTACCCGCCGCTCAACGAACTGAAGACCGCCATCGAGCTCTTCTGCGTCTGCGTGAAGCTCGCCGGCGTCAGGAAACTCCTCGCGGACAAAAACGCCTGACCGACCCCGATCCCCATCCGGCACGCCCACATGCGACACGACGAACTCCTCACCAGCCTGAAGAACCCGAAGGTCAAATACGCCGCATCCCTGCGGGAACGCCGGGAGCGCGACGCACGCGGCGTGACCATCCTCGAGGGCTACCGCGAGCTTTTCCGCGCGGACGCCATCGGCCTCAAGTTCCACGAGGTCTTCTACTGCCCGGAACTCTTCCTCGGCGAAAACGAGGAGGCATTGCTGGACTCCCTCGCCGCGCACGGCGCGTCGCTCTACCGCTGCACCGAGGACATCCTCCGCAAGCTCGCCTACCGCGACCGCCCCGAAGGCCTCATCGCCGTCATCGAGGTAAAACGCAAGACGCTTGCCGACATCCCGAAGGTGAAGGACGGCCTCTACCTCGTGGCGGAGACCATCGAAAAGCCCGGCAACCTCGGCTCCATGCTCCGCAGCGCGGACGCCGTCGGCGCCACAGCCATGATCGTCTGCAACAAGCAGACCGACTTCTTCAACCCGAACGTCATCCGCGCCAGCACAGGCGCGATCTTCTCCGTCCCGCTCGCCGAAGCCACCTCCGAGGAATGCCTTGCCTGGCTGCGCTCCTTCGGCATCCGCACGCTCGCCGCCACCCCGCATACCAAACAGAATTTCACGGACGCCGACATGGCGCACGGCGTGGCGATCGTGGTCGGCGCCGAGCAGTTCGGCCTGACCCCCTACTGGATGGACTCCGCCGACCAGAAGGTCGTGATCCCGATGCTCGGGCTGATGGATTCCCTGAACGTGGCGACCGCCGCGACCATCCTGCTGTACGAGGCAGCGAGGCAGCGCGGCTGGAAATCCTCCGCGGCCGACGATTACGGCCTGGACCAGTTCGCGGGCGGCGAAAACTCGCTCGGACGCGACTGATCTTTCTTTCTGCCGGATGCGGCGACCCGCTCCTTTTTCTATTTATAAAGCATTTCTTCCCTTTCGGGCTTGTTTTTCCGTTTTTATGTTGTATAGTATAATATCAACATATTTTCTATACTAAAACAATCCAATGCCTCAACAGCAAGGAGAATCAACGATATGTCGGCCACCCCCGCATCCACCCGCCGAACCCCGCAAATGTCCTGGGAGCTGCTCTTCCAGATCACCGACCTGCTCCGCGTCCTCGGCGCACCCGGCAACACACTCAACAACAAAAAGATAACGCTCGGAAAGATCCGCGTCATCAGCTATCTTTTCGCCAACATGGACCAGCCCCCGATGCTGAAGGACATCGCCGAAGTCTTCGGCCTGACCCCCGGCGCGGTCTCCCAGACGATCGATTCCCTCGTGGAGGACGGCATCGTGCAGCGCGAACAGTCCAGCGAAGACCGCCGCGCGATCCATATCTCCCTGACGAAACAGGGCATCGCGCTGAAACGCCGCCACGACAACTACTTTACCGACTACATGGACCATTTCTTCCGGAACATCGACGAGAAGAAACAGCAGATCTTCCTGGAGGTCCTGGAGCAGATGGTCGAGACGCTTCAGCCCGATGCGGAAAATGCATCCGAGGAACAGACCGAAACGGAAGAGTGACCCTCCGTACACTCGAAAACGTTTAAGCCGTCCGCGTGCAATCCGCACCGGACGGCTTATTCATGCCCGGATTCAGGGTTTCGGGAGGGTCTTCAGCACGTCGGCGACCTTGACCGCCTTCATGCAGGCGCGCGTGCCGAGCGGGCAGACGTGCTTGAAACACGGCGAACAGGGTTCCTTGCGGTAGAAGACATGCCACTTCGGGGAAAGCGGCCCCGTGGCGGCCATGTCGGTGGAGCCGAAGACGGCGGTGCCGGGCGTGCCGATGGCAGCGGCGAGGTGCATGATCCCGCTGTCGTTCGCGATGCAGTACGCGGAATGCTTCAGGACGAACATGAGCGCGTGGAGCGAAGTCTTTCCGGCGAGGTTCAGCGTCAGGCCGGGGACAAGTCCCTCCGTACACGATTCGCAGATCGGCGCCTCCTTTTTCGAGCCGAGCAGGATCACGAATCCGCCGCGTTTCCGCTGCCAGTGATCCGCCACAGCGTGGAACGCGCCCGCGTCCCAGCGTTTCGCGTCGCCGAACGCCGCCCCCGGCGCAACGGCAAGGACGGGGTGGTTCTCCGGGAAGGGATGCTCGAATGCCTGCCCGAACCGCTCCGCGTCGAAATCCGGGTGGATGGCGGGCATGGACACGCCGTCCCAATCATCAATACCGAGGCGTTTTGCGACCTCGAGGCAGCGTTTCGCCTGATGCGGCGGATTGAGCGCGCCGGAGACGCGTTTGGGGAACCGGATCGGGTCGCGGAGCAGAATGGAACGTCCGCGCGCCGCCGCACCGAAAAGAGGTTTCACCCCCAACCGGCGCATGACGACGGCGTCCCGGAGCGAATTATTGAAGAGGATGCCCGCGCCGAAATGCCGGTGCAGAAGCGGATAGACTTCACGGCGCGCCGGAAACGCATGCGGATCGGCCACCGGGATGATCTCGTCGACCGTTTCGGTCAGCGCGTCGAGCACGGGCGCGAGCGAGGCGGGACAGATCACGGAGAGCGAGCAGAATTCCGGGAGGAGCCGTTTCAGGAGCATGAGGGCGGGGAACGTCATCACGAGATCGCCGAGCCAGTTCGGCGACCGCACGAGCAGTCCGTCGCCCCATTGTTCGGGAAGGATGGTCATGGCTGCACCCCCTGCCCCGCCGGAGCCGTTCCGCCGTCCTCCGTTTCCAGCACGACGAAAGCAGTGGCGAGTTCGCGTTCGTGGCTGATGGAGACATGGATGCGGGCGATGCCGAGGCGTTCGGCGGTTTCGGCGGTCGCGGCGTACAGTTTGACGAACGGCTTGCCGCGCTCGTCGGACAGCACCTCGATCTCCACGAAGGCGCATTCCGCGCACATGCCGGTACCGAGAGCCTTGGAGAACGCCTCCTTTGCGGCCCAGCGGCCCGCGATGAATTCCTTCGGGTCCTTGAGCTCCGCCATGCGTTCCAGTTCGGCGGGCGTGAGGATGTTCCTGACGAAATGATGACCGTGCTTCGCGTAGATGGCCCCCACGCGGGCGCAGTCGGCGATGTCCGTTCCGATTCCGAAGATCATATCTGTTCTCCTTCTTTCAGCTTCGTCAGCAGGCAGGCGCGTCCGCGTTCGTGTTCGTGCATGCGGTAGCTGTAAAATCCGAACCGCGATACGATCACATGGTCCAGCAGGACGATCTCAAGCGGACTGAGCGCGTTGCGGATGCCGAACGTAACGGCGTCGTCTTCGCGGGAAGGCACGCAGCCTCCGCCGGGATGGTTGTGGCAGAGGACGACCGACTGCGCGCCGCACAGCAGGGCGTTCCGCGCGATCTCGGACGGGAAGACGCTGATGGCGTCGACCGAGCCCGTGCCGAGCGTGTCGCACCGGATCAGGCGGTTCTGCGTGTTCAGGTAGAAGACCATGATGACTTCGCTGCTCCGGTCGCCGAGCTTCATGCGGGCGTAGTCCGCGAAAAGCTGAGGCGAATCCAGCAGCGGCAGCGACTCCATCGTCCGCGCCAGGTACCGCACGTTCGCGCTTCGGATCAGTTTCAGCAGGGTGATGGAGTTCCGGCCGATGCCGGGCACCTGCGCCAGGTCCTCCGGGCGGGCATCCATGACGCCGGGGAACGAATGGAACCGGTTCAGCAGCTCCTTCGCGATCGGCTTCACGTCGCGCCGCGGGATGGAATACGTCAGGATCAGCTCCAGCAGTTCGTAGTCCAGAAACGCCTCCTGTTCGCAGTTCTCGAACTTCTCCCTCAGGCGCTGCCTGTGTCCGGCACGGTCTTCCGGCTTCATGCGGACCTCCTGAACAGCGAAACGGACTCGAAATGCCCGGTGGCGGGAAACATGTCGACCATGCCCGCCGTTTGAATGACGTAGCCGTGTTCCGCCAGGCGGTCCGCGTCGCGCCGGAGCGTGTCGGGCGCGCAGGAGACGTAAAGGACGGCCGACGGTGCGAACCGGCCGATCTCCTGCACCAGCGAGGCGGGAAGCCCCGTCCTCGGCGGGTCCACGAGGACACAGCATCCGGCGGGGGCGCAGGAGGATGCCAGCGTATGGAATGCGGCATCCGCATCCGCCGCCAGGAACGTGCAGCGGTCGGAGATGCCGTGCCGTGCTGCGTTGAATTCCGCAGCCTCGATCGCTGCCGCATCCAGCTCGACCGCGCGGGCGGTCAGCCCGTGGATCGTCTCTGCCGCGAGGATGGAGAAGACGCCCGATCCGCAGTAGAGTTCGAGGAGTCGTTCCGTGCCGGTCTCTTTCAACAATGTCAGCACACGTTCCGCAAGTTTGGGCGCCATGTCGATATTGACCTGGAAAAACGATGCTTTCGGCACGCGGAAATCGCCGAACGCGCCGAGGCGTTCCGTCAGATGTGTGATCCGCCGCCACGCATCCGAGCCGGAATCCAGCGCGCCGTCGTGGGCCGTCCGGCGGAATGTGCGTTTCTGGCCGTCCGCGCCTGGTTCGGCAGACATGAGAAGTTCGCGGATGGCAGGATGCCCGAGCAGGCAGTCCTGCACGGGGACGGCGGTGCGGTTGTCGAACCCGCGGTAGCAGAAAGCGCCGTTTTCGCAGACGAATGCGAGCTTATTGCGGCAGCCGTTGCGGGATGGCGCCCCCAGAGGCGGCAGGAACCGGATGTCCCCTGCGGCGGGGTTGCCCCGCGTGAGAAAATCGGTGAATTGGCGGTTCTTCCATCCCAGCTCGCAGTCGTACGAGGCATGACGGTACACGCAGCCGGGACAGGTCCCGGCGAGCGGGCAGTCCGGCTCGCGGCGCTCCGGCGAGGCATTGAGCACCTGCAGGAGCGCGGCGCGCGCGAACGATTTCGTCTCGCGGACCACCCCGGCGCGAACCGTTTCCCCGGGCAGTGCGCCCGGGACGAAACAGACCTTGCCGTCCGGGAGCCGCCCCACACCGTCGCCCCCGAACGCGATGCGCGAAACCGGAATGGAAAGTTCCATCAATCGGGGATTTCCCGGAAGAGATCGAGCGGTTCGACGATCTTGAGTTCGCTCTTGATCTTCGCGATGGCGTCGTCCGGATCCTCGAAACGGAAGATGATGGCGGCCTTGCCGTGGAGACCGGCGGCGAACGCGTACAGGTATTCGATGTTGACCTGGTTCCTGTCGAGGACCTCCAGGACTCTGGAGAGGCTGCCGGCCGCGTGGTCGACCTCGATCGCGACGACGTCGGTGATCTTGACGGCGAACTGATGGGATTCGAGCAGGTCGCGGGCCTTTTCCCAGTCGCGGATCAGGAGGCGGAGCACGCCGAAGAACTTGCTGTCGCTGAGGGAAAGGGTCGAGATGTTGATCCCGTTGTCGGCCAGGAGTTTGAGCGCGGCGTTGACCGTGCCGGGCTTATTTTCCACGAAGAGTGAGATCTGCTTGAGTTTCATTCTGATGGCTCCTGTCTTATGCGTTGAGGTTGCGGCGGTCGATCACGCGTTTTGCCTTGCCTTCGCTCCTGGGGATGGAGTTCGGGGCGCACATCTTGACGAAGACGCGGATGCCGAGGATGCGTTCGATGGCATGGCCGAGGGTGTGGCGGATGTCTTCGATGGCGGAGACGCGGTCGTGGAAGAGGGTCTCGTTGACCTCGATGTCGACTTCGATGTTGTCCAGCCCGTGGTCGCGCGTCAGGATGATCTGGTAGACGGGGAGGACCGATTCCACGCTCATGATCGCGGTCTCGATCTGCGAGGGGAAGACGTTCACGCCGCGGATGATGAACATGTCGTCGCTGCGGCGGCCGATCTTGGCGATGCGGCGGATGGTGCGTCCGCAGGCGCACTGCGAGGTCTCGATGTGCGTGATGTCGCGGGTGCGGTAGCGGATCATGGGCATGGCACGCTTCGCGAGCGTGGTGAGGACGAGTTCGCCCTCCTGGCCGTCGGGGAGGACCTCGCCGGTCGCGGGGTCAATGATCTCCGGATAGAAGAAGTCTTCGAAGATGTGGAGGCCGTCCTGTTCCATGCAGGAGCAGCCGACGCCGGGTCCGACGATCTCGGAGAGGCCGTAGATATCGTAGGCCTTGATGCCGGACTTCTTCTCGATCAGGGCGCGCATGGCTTCGGTCCAGGGCTCCGCGCCGAAGATGCCGAGGCGGACGGGGAGTTCGCGCATGTCGATGCCCATCTTTTCGGCGGTCTCGATCATGTGCAGGAAGTAGCTCGGGGTACAGGCGACGCAGGTCACGCCGAAGTCCTTCATCAGCATCACCTGGCGTTCCGTATTGCCGCCGGAGGCCGGGATCACGGTCGCGCCGATGTGCTCGAAGCCGCCGTGCGCGCCAAGGCCGCCTGTGAAGAGGCCGTAGCCGTAGGAAATCTGCGCGATGTCGCCTTCATGGACGCCGACCGCGGCAAGCGCGCGGGCGACGGCCGTGGACCACACGTTGAGGTCCTCGCGGGTGTAGGCGACGACGATGGGCTTGCCGGTCGTGCCGCTGGAGGCATGAAGGCGCACGACATCCTTCATGGGGGTGGCGAAGAGGCCGAAGGGATAGGTATCGCGAAGGTCGGCCTTGACCGTAAAGGGGAGCAGGCGGATGTCCTCAAGCTTCTGAATGTCGTCGGGTTTGATGCCGCGCTCGTCCAGACGCGCCTTGAAGAGCGGGACGTTGGCGTAGGCGAGGTCGACCATGTCGCGAAGCCTTGCGAGCTGGAGCGAACGGAGCTGTTCCTGCGGGATGAAGTCCATCGCGCTGATTGGATTCATCGGGACTGCCTTGTTTGGTTTCATGATGGTGCCTTGGGTTGGGTGTTAAAGATTCGCGCCGCGGCGGAACGCCAGGACATTGGCTTCGCCGACGGGACCCGCGAAGTTTTCGCGGATGAGGGTCTCCCACAGATCCGCGGGGAATTTGAGGTAACGGTTCAGGACGCCCAGCATCGCGATGTTCGCCATGCGGGACTTCGCGTCGTCGGCCGACAGGTCGGACGGACGCACGATGACCGTGGCGTCGTTCAGGTACGGGCGGGCGACTTCGATCTGGTCCTCGGAGACAGCCACGAGGTAGTCGGTCATTCCGAGGGGGACCATCGGGCTGAGGACCTTCTTTCCGAAGCGGACGTCGCTGGAGACGGATCCGCCGCGCTGGCTCATGCCGTGGAGTTCGCTTTTCTTGACGTCGAATCCGAGGCGGAACGCCGCTTCGGTCAGCATATCGGATGCACGGATGATCCCCTGTCCGCCGATGCCGACGAACAGGACGTTGGTAATGTCACGACTCATTTTTTCACCTCGGTGGAATTGGCCATTTTCGCCATCTTTTTCATTTGCATCAGGCACGGGCGGCGCACGATGATCACGGTGGCGTCGTTGGACGCCAGGCGTTCCTGCAGGAGCGCGCGGTAGCCGTCCTGATCGCCGACGGGATCCACGATGTCGACATGGTCGACGCCGAGCGAACGGCAGACGTCCTCAAGTTTGATCGGGACGGCCGGAGTCCGGTCCAGGTGATAGCCGGTGGCGGCGTGCTCCTGGAGGCCGGTCATGGCGGTCGTGCCGTTGTCGAGCAGCAGGACGACGTGCCCGGTCGCGGGTTTATTGTAGACCATGTCCACAATCCCGGTCAGGCCGCTGTGCAGGAACGTGCTGTCGCCGATGACGCTGACCACGCGGCGGGCTTCGGGCGAATCGCCGAGCGTGCGGCGGAGCCCCAGTCCCATGCCGATGCTCGCGCCCATGCACTCGGAGGCATCCATGGCGTTGAAGGGCGGCAGGACGCCGAGCGTGTAGCAGCCGATGTCGCCGAGCACGGTCAGCTTGAGCTCGCTGAGCAGCTCGAACGTCTTGCGGTGCGGGCAGCCGGGGCAGAGCGCGGGGGGACGGCCCGGTGCGCCCGCGGGCGGCGGCGTGGTGTCGTGCGCGAGAAGCTGTTTCACGCGGCCGACGGAGAGCTCGCCGCATTCGAAGACGTCTTCCTTGCCCTCGACCGCGATCCCGGCGGCGCGGAGGTTTTCCTCCAGGAAACGGCTGCCTTCCTCAACGACGGCGAACCGCTTCACGGAGCCCGCGAACTTGCGGATGGCGTCCAGCGGGAGCGGCCAGGTCATCTTCAGCTGGAGCACGGAGGCTTCAGGGGCGGCTTCCAGCACATGCTGGACGCTCACGCCGGAGCTCAGGATGCCGAGCTCGGAGGAACCGGCATTGAGAACGGCGTGCAGATCGGAGGATTCATTATATGCCGCGAGATCCTTCATCACCTGGATGAGGCGGACGTGGGCGCGGCGGGCGTAGGCCGGGATCATGACCTTGGTCGGGGCATCGGCGCGGTACGGAGCCGGACGGAACGCCTCGGGCTCCTTCCAGAGCTCGACCGGGCCCATGGAGTGGCAGACGCGCGTGGTCATGCGGAGAAGTACCGGCACCTTGAACTGCTCGGAGAGCTCGAACGCGCGGATGGTCAGGTCGTAGGCCTCCTGGCTGGAGGACGGCTCCAGCATCGGCATCTGCGCGAACTTCGCGTAATTGCGGTTGTCCTGTTCGTTCTGGCTGGAGACCATGCCCGGATCGTCGGCGGATACGATCACCAGTCCGCCGTTCACGCCCATGTAGGTCAGCGTGAACAGCGGGTCGGCCGCCACGTTCAGCCCGACGTGCTTCATGGTCACCAGCGCGCGGCCGTTGCCGAGCGAAACGCCCGTCGCGACTTCGAGCGCGACCTTTTCGTTGGGCGACCACTGGGCTGCGCCGCCGATGGAGGTGAGGGTTTCAAGTATTTCCGTGGACGGTGTGCCGGGATAACCGGCCCCAAGCGTCACGCCGCATGCCTTCGCGCCGTAGGCGATCGCGCCGTCGCCGCTCAAGATCATTTTTTTGTCAGCCATGGTACGCCCTGATGCTGCGCCGGATCACGGCACGGATTCCCGGATGGAATACGCCCTGCGCCCGGCGGTGTTGAATGGTGAATTCCCCTGGCGGGGTTTTATGGTTTGTGAAAAAGATTTTCTAAATATAATGCACAACCACGACTTTTTCAATAGCGGAACCGCAAAAAGAGCAGCGGAACTGCGGCAAAAAAGCAGTATCCGGCGATCAGGAGAGCTTCAGGAGGTATTCGACCGTCTCTTTCAGGCGTTCCACGGGAAGCCCGATGACGTTCGTGAGGGAACCGTCGATCTTCTCGATGATCTCGTCGCCGTGCTCCTGAATGGCATAGGCGCCGGCCTTGTCCAGCACGTTGACTTTCCCGATGTAGCCGTCGATGGCTTCGGGCGTGAGCGTGCGGAACGTCACGTGCGTGGCCTCCTCGAACCGCACCAGGATGTCGGCCTCGAGGCAGCGGACGCAAACCCCGGTCACCACGTCGTGCGTGCGCCCGGAGAGCTTCGCGAGGATGCGTTTCGCGTCTTCGAGGCCGGCGGGCTTCCCGATCGTCTCGTTCCCGAGGCGGATCACGGTGTCCGCACCGATGACGATCGCCTGCGGATTCATGCCGGCGCACGCCTCGGCCTTAAGCCGGGCGTTCTCCAGCGGATCGCTCCCCTCCTCCACATGCGGCGTCATGATCCGCATCGAAGCAAACGCCGGGCCGGCCTCCCGGAGCAGCGCGGACCGGCGGGGCGAGGCGGAGGCCAGGACAATCGGACGCCCCGGGGCGGGACGGGCTCCGGCCTGCGGATCAGGCATGGCGCGTCTCCGATTCGAACTTGAACGACGCGGCGATCTCCGCCGGATCGGTCGTGGCCGTCCCGGCCTTCCCGACGACGATGCCCGCCGCCTGGTTGGAGATCACGGCGGCCTCGCGGTCGGTCGCGCCCGCGGCATGGTACAGCGTGAACGCGGAAATGACGGTGTCCCCTGCGCCGGAGACGTCGAACACCTCGCGTGCGATGGTCGGGATCACGAACCCGCGCGGCTCCTTGTCGGAATACAGCGCCATGCCCTGATGCCCCAGCGTGACAAGCAGGATGTCGGGCGCCCATTCCTTGCGGATTTTCGCCGCGACCTCCTGCAGCGCGACGTCCTTCGCGGGATCGTCGGCGGGGTCGGCGTGGTACATCCCGGCGAGAGCGAATGCCTCGGCACGGTTCGGGGTCATAAGGGAGATCCCCCTCGCCCTGACAGGGTTGCCGGGGTGCGGATCGAGCGAGATGAAGATGCCCTCATGGTTCGCAGTCGAGACGACGGCGTCGAGCATCTCCTGCCCGATGAGCCCCTTGGCGTAATCCTCAATGACGATGGCATCGAGCTCATGCGTGCGGATCTTCGCGGTCAGGGTCTCGACAAGGCGGTCGCGGATCTCGTGGTCGACCGGGGCGGTCTCCTCGAAATCCATGCGGACGATCTGCTGGTTCCCGGCGATCACACGCTGTTTCTCAATTGTGACGCGGCCGGGAACGCCGACAATGCCGTTCGTATTGACACGTGCTCCGGCGAGCAGGGCGCGAAGCTTCTCGCCGGGCTCGTCCACGCCGACAATGCCGAATGCGAAGATCTTCGCTTCGGGCGAAAGCGCCTTCAGGTTGCGCATGACGTTCGCGGCGCCGCCGAGGCGGATGCTTTTCCCGCGGACGCGGAGCACGGGAACAGGCGCCTCCTGGGAAAGGCGCGACGCGCTGCCGGTGATGTAGGTATCGAGCATGAGGTCGCCGAGGACGGCGATGCGAAGCTGTTTGGAAGCCTTGACAAGCGCGGAAAAGCGATCGGGGGAAATGGCGGGGGACATATATGACCTCAATTTGAATTCAAAATGCTGGTTTCGATCTTTTTGGCGGGATCCGTGACGTCGAGCGTGTCCTGGCGGACATGGAAATTGTCCGTCTTCTTCTCGCGCCAGGTCATCACGATCAGTTCGTAGCGGGACAGCACGTTCCGAAGTTCGCTCACCTGTTCCGGCGTCATCTCCTTGCCGTTCTCCCGAACGTGCAGTGCGAACTGGTCCAGGATGCCTCTCACCAGGGTGATTTCCCCGCGCTGTCCGGGATCCCTGCCTCCCGTGGAACGGACGAGTTTGCGGATCCGGTCGATCTGCTCGTACATCTCGTCTTTCTCCATCTCCGCGATCAGGAGCTGCTTGTGGCGGAGCTGGAAGGGGAAAATGATCGTGATATAAAGCTGGAAGACGATCAGTGCGCCGAAAAGGAAGATGGCGATGCCGGTCACGACGTCGCGCTTCCGCTTCGTAGAATAATACTCTTTGATCTTGACTTTGCTCATAGTTCAAATCCCGTGCAAGGGGAATGGCGGTTCATTTCGCGCTCCAGGGCAGATCCCATTCGCCGATCTCATGAAGGGCGTAGAGCGCCACGGCCGCGCCTGCATATTCGCCGAGCTTGGGCCCGAGTTTGCCGGTCACGATGGAGCACGCTTCGCGCGGCTGTTTCCAGCCGTACTTTTTGACGCGTTCGAGGAGGGGCTTCATGAAAAGGCCGCCGCATTGGATGGCGATGGTGCCGAGAGCGATGATCGAGGGATTGAAGATGTTGTGGAGCATGCCGATGGCCTGCGCATGGCGTTCCATCATCTCGTCCCAGATGGCGCACGCATAGGGGTCGTTGGCCTCGACCGCGTCGGACAGCGTCTTCATGTCGATGTCTTCGATGACGCCCCCTGCGAGCTTCACGATGGTGCTGTTCGGACTGTTCGCAAGTTCACGCTGAATGCGCTGGGCAATGGCGCGTCCGCCGGAGTAGGCTTCCCAGCAGCCGCGCAGGCCGCAGTTGCAGAGCGGCCCGTTCACATCAAGGACCATATGCCCGACTTCACCGGCGTCGCAGGTGGCGCCGCGCACGAGGCGGCCGTTTGCGATGACGCCCGCTCCGATGCCCGTGCTGATGGAGATGTACAGCATGTTTTCCACTCCGACGCCGGACCCGAACAGCCATTCGGCAAGCCCGGACGCATTGGAGTCGTTGTCGAAGAAGGCGCGCACGCCGAACGCATCCGCCAGGTAGTCGCGGATGGGGACGTTTTTCCATTTTTTGAGGTTGGAGGGTGCCATCACGATCCCGTTCTTGAAGTCGAGCGGCGATGGCGTGCAAATGCCGACAGCCTTCAGGTCGTCCCGGGTCAGGCCGGCATCCGCGAGCAGAGACTTCCCGGCAGAGACCATTGCGGGCAGGACATCGTCCGGTTCACGCTCCTTGTTCGGGACACGGGCGGACGCGACGAGCGTGCCGTCGCTGAGGACGAGCGAGACGGCCACCTTCGTGCCGCCGACATCGAAACCGAGAATCGGGAATGGCTTTGCCATGTTTCGGGTCTCCTTCCGGAAAAAAATCAAAAAAAACAGAAAAAGCGATACAATATACATTGAAAAATCGGTCTTGGCAAAGTAATTTATAGCGTTTTTATGTTTTTTTTCAAAAAATGAGGATTCGCGATTATGATTTCAGGTGTTTTTTCGTCCATTTCCCCGATTCTCGCAAGCAGCGGTATCGTATATGCGTTCAAAGAAAGCGACGGCGTCGGCCAGGCCATTTGCGTCATCCTGTTTATCGCATCTGTCGTCGTCTGGTTCATCATGGGGGAGAAGGCCTGCTCCCTGAACAATGCCATGAAAAAGAGCAAGGCGTTTCTCCGCGCATTCCGCGAAAAACGCAATCCGCTCGGCATGAAGGAAAAAGCCGCGGAATCCAATTCCCCCGCGGCAGCCGTCTACCTGGCCGCATGCGAACGCATCGAATCGTTCCATCTCGAAATGGCAGGCGGGGGACGCCGCGCCATGAGCGACGATGAACTCGAGGTGATGCGTTCTGCCATGAACCAGGCCGTGGAAGACCAGCTCGTCATCCTTCAGCGCCGCACCATGATTCTGGCGACCGCCGTCAGCGGCAGTCCGTTCCTCGGGCTTTTCGGGACAGTCTGGGGCATCACGGTCGCATTCACCAAGCTCGCGCAGGCGGGCCGCGCCGATGTCCAGACGCTTGCGCCCGGCGTTTCCGGCGCGCTGCTCACCACGGTAATCGCGCTCCTCGTGGCGCTGCCCTCCATGATCGGGTCCAACTTCATCGCATCCATGATCAAGGATTTCACGGTGCATCTGGACAATTTCGTCGACGAAGTCTACGCCAAGTTCAAAATCGAACAGCTTGACTCCTATCGCGCATCCGCCGGAAACCAGGAATAACGGAGCAGCCTGCACATGCCGTCGAAACGCAGATCCCTTCAAGTTCCCGTATACGATCAGATCAACCTCACGAATCTGATCGACACACTGTTTTTCCTCCTGATCATCTTCATGATCACCGCCCCGCTGCTGGAGTATTCCGTCGACGTCACGCCGCCGGAGATGAACGCCGACCCCATCAAGCCGGACAACGACTCCAAAATCATCAATATCAAGGCGGACGGCTCCATCGTCTATGACAGCCGCACCGTCACCGAGGCGGAACTCCAGGTCATCATGTCCCGCATCGAACAGCAGAACGGACGCGACACCGCCATCTTCCTCCGGGGAGACAAGGACCTCCGATACGGGACCGTGATGAATGTCATGAAGCTCATCCGCGCGACAGGATTCCGCAACGTCAACCTCGTGATGCAGGAGGAGGCGAAATGACGAACACTCCGAAAGATCCCTATGCAAACCCGAAACGCGCGAAGGCGATCCTCCTCACTGTCCTCCTGATGCATGTCAGTGTCATCGCAGTGCCCATCATCTATGCTTCGCTCACGGAATATTTCGACCCGCCGGTCATCGTGATGAAAGTCGGACTTGCGGACCTTCCCCTCGGGGACTCCCCGGACGCAGGGCAGCCCGCCACCGTCGACACGCCCGCCACTGCGGAGCCGGACCCCGTTTCCGTGGATGACATCCCCGATCCGCAGCCGCTTGCCGATCTGCCGCCGGACCTGCCGCCTCCTCCGAAAGTCGAGCCGAAAAAGGATCCCCCGAAGA
Source organism: Lentisphaeria bacterium (assembly GCA_017541665.1). GTDB lineage: Bacteria > Verrucomicrobiota > Lentisphaeria > Victivallales > UBA1829 > UBA1732. Next base: position 59,515 of record JAFXYP010000085.1, read on the forward strand.
CCGAGCCGAAAAAGGATCCCCCGAAGACCGAGCCGAAAAAGGATCCCCCGAAGACCGAGCCGAAAAAGGATCCC